>DASYVG010000198.1:0-2106 GCA_035937255.1 Chthoniobacterales bacterium
CATTCATCCACGCCGAACAGCTCACAAAAAAGCCAATCCGCGGGTGAAACCCAGCAACGCACGCGCCGGTAGCGGCGCGGGTCCGTTCGCCGTGCCCAAGAAAGTTTCGCCGGCCAGAAAGACGCGCGCAGCATGCAGCCGGTGCATGCGTGAATTTCGCGTTCGTCGAGGAGCGTGCGCAGTCTCTCGGCGTCGGGCATCGCGCGCGCATCCGCCCACGTCCAGATCGGCGTGATCGGTCGCAGCTTAGCGTCGAGCCCGAGTAAACTGTGCCAGAACGCTGAACCTCCGACGGCGGCGACGCGCGTTTTCCCAGCGCCGCGAATCGTTTTGCTCAGGCAATTCTTCGCCGCGCGCAGAAGCATTGCGGGATCGAGTTCCGCGCCCCCATCCGGAGTATAACTAATTTGGTACTCACGGATCGCCGCGCTACCGGCGATTCGTTGGCCCCGCTCATCAAACAGCGCTGTGCGTAATGAGGAGCTGCCAATGTCGATCGCGAGAAGGAGGAGTTCCGTTGCGCGCGACGGCATTTCGCGATCCTGTAACGTTCGCGCTCACCATGAAAGTTTATTGCGCGCCCGGGATCAGTGCGCCCCGCAGTTCGTGCCCCTGGCTGCTCGTGATCGATTCGTGGAATCGTCTCGGCAGCGGCTTATTGGTGCTATTTCTTTAAAGTGGCGAGGAACGCTGGCCGGCGCCGCAACTGTCGCGTGAGGGTTTCGATCGCGCGCAAAGTCGGCGGGCTGATGTGGTGTTCCATGCCTTCGACGTCGTGATGGATAACCTGCTCGTCCAAACCGAGCAAAGTAAGAAAGTCGGTCAACAATTGGTGCCGCCGGGTGATGTTGCGCGCGAGCGTCTCGCCCGCAGTGGTCAGAACCAGCCCACGATACTTCTCGTATTTGAGCAATCCTTCCGCCGCAAGGCGCTGCACCATGTTGCTTACGCTGGCCTGGGAGATCTTCAGGCTTGTGGCGATATCCACGACGCGCGCATAGCCCTTCGAGTTTATCAGGCCAAGAATGCGTTCGAGATAATCTTCGACAGCGGCGGAGCTGCGGGAGCCGGTAGTTTTGGCAGGCACGATGCTAAGAAGCGACTGCACCGCTCTTCGGTCAAACCAAAAATACTTTCTCGTTGACAGATTACTAGTTCAATATAACTAAATTAGTCATGACTAACTCAGAGATCGACTCGCTGCATACCAAGCCCGGTTTCCGGTCGCAGCCTCTTCTGCCCAGTCTCTCTGAGGTCCACCGCAGCCTGATCGTTCCTTCCTCCGCGAGTTTCATCCGCAAACTGCTCGCCTTTGCCGGTCCCGGATTTCTCGTGGCCGTGGGATACATGGATCCCGGGAATTGGGCCACCGACCTGGCGGGCGGCTCGAAATACAATTTCGCGCTGCTCTCGGTGGTCATGATGTCCAACCTCATGGCCATCCTCCTCCAGGCGCTTTCACTCAAGCTCGGAATCGCCACGGGGCGGGACTTGGCGCAGGCCTGCCGCGATCATTACAGCCGGCCGGTCTCGTTTCTTCTGTGGGTGATTTGCGAGCTCGCCATCGCGGCTTGTGATTTGGCGGAGATCATCGGCTCGGCCATCGCGTTGAATCTGCTCTTTGGCCTGCCGCTTCTCGTCGGCGTTTGCATTACCGGGCTCGATGTCCTCATCGTCTTGTTTCTCCAGAACAAAGGCTTCCGTTATATCGAGTCGCTGGTGATCGCGCTTATCCTCGTGATCGCCGGATGTTTCGCTTGGGAACTCATCATTTCCCACCCTGATTTGCTCGGGATCGCCAGGGGTTTCGTGCCCACGTCGCAGATCATCACCGATCCCGGCATGCTCTACATCGCCATCGGCATTCTCGGGGCGACGGTCATGCCGCATAATCTTTATCTTCATTCCTCGATCGTGCAGACGCGCCGCTATGCGCTGAACGCGGCCGGCAAACGCGAAGCGATCAAGTTTGCCACGATCGATTCGACCCTGGCTCTGATGTTCGCGCTCTTCATCAACGCCGCAATTCTGATTGTGTCCGCCGCGACGTTTTACACGCGGGGCCGCAATGATGTCGCGGAAATTCAGGATGCCTACAAACTTCTC
>DASYVG010000199.1:0-4660 GCA_035937255.1 Chthoniobacterales bacterium
AACCGTGATCTGATTGTAGAGCCGCGGCGGCGCGCAAAGACTCGGCGTTCCATCGTAGGCCCAGAAGATGCCGACGAACGTTTCCTCCGCTGTCCGTTGGGTCGGAGTTGTGATCCCGTCGCCGCCGAAGTTCTTCGCCTCGCTATAGGCAGCAGTGTACTCGGCGCTGTTCAACGCTGGCGGAGGCGGAGCGCGGAACTGGTGGGTCGATTGCAGAACGAACGGCTTGCATTCGCCCCAATGCGCGCCTAACGCGAGCGGGATGAGACTGACCGGGTCCTGTCGCCAATGTCCCGGCAGGTTGCTCGTAAAATAATCAACACCGATTCGTGGCTCAGGTATTTCGGAACCGTCGCCGACGCGCAACGCCAGGATCGAAGCAGCGACATCGCGCCCGAGCTGAATCCCGTTTGCTTTTTTCTGTTGATTTCTAACGCGCAAAACGTCTTCGGCGAGCAGCGCATCGAAGCTCCCGCTTTGCGATGGATAGAGTGCGACCAGCGTATCGTGCGCGGCTTGACTAATCGCCACCTCCACCGAGATCGGGTGTTGGATCGCGTGAACCCCCGTGAAACTCTGATAGCGCCCGCCGACCGCGTCGATAGCATCAAAGATCGCGATGTGGATGATAGCCATCGCGCGACTCGCTCGTGCGGGACCGAGTTGTTCACCGAAGACGCGAGTGTCGCCCGGAGCGACGGGAGTGTGATCGAGACCGGTCGCATTGATCGCGATCTGGTTCCAGCGGTGAACGGAATCGGCGCCTGGTCTTGGCGCGACGAGGGGCGCCGCGGCCGGACTACCAGTGAAGCGCTCACCGAGCGCGTCGCGGAAGCTGTGTTGATCTCCCTGCGCAAAGGCGGCACACGGGCCAACCGATAGAATTATGGCAATAAAAAACCTCGTCATCTTTTCCCTCGTTGAGAAAGATCCTACCGAACTCTGCATCACGCCGTCCGAGAAAGAAGCTTCATTGCGATCTTTGTAATTACTGGAATTTGTAGCAGTAACCCTGCCACGTTACAACCACTCTCCTGCTTAAAACGTGATCCGAATACCGCCGCCGCGGATCACTTCGAACTGGGTCGGCCCGAAGAGGCCCGATTCATCGCGATAATCGAATCCCCCACCCCCGGCCCGCCGAAAGATCGCCAACACGAGCTTCACGATCGGCCGGACCTGCGAGTAGATGAACGTCATCCGGCATCAGAAGGGCTGCGATAAATCGACCACTTCTGGCGCTTAGCGATTGCGCTCTTGAATGCCTCGAAGCCCTCCACGTTCGCGGAGAACCTTCCACCCGCCCGCGACGCAAAACGTAACGAAGTAGATGACTTAGTGATCCCATTTCAGCCAAACCGGAATCCGCGGCGGATGTCTCATGGGCAGGATTGTAGGGCAACCGCTCCCGGTTGCCGGAGCAAAAATCGAACCGGCAGGCCGAGCGCCTGTCCGGCAATTACCGCTCGTTAGGCGTGCTCGAGACTTCGTGGCTCAGGGAAAAAACCAACGCGCCGAGGATCACGAAATCGAGCACCAAGTGCCATGCGAAACTCAACTGGTCGCTCACGTGGCCGAAACATCCGCAGGTGATGTCGATGCCACGGGCTTTGGCGGCGACCGCCGCAGCAATGAAGATTAGCATGAGCGCGGACAGGATCGCGATTGCTCCGGTTCGGAGGCGGCTAACGATCAGCGCAATTCCACAGAGCAACTCGAGCCAGGGAAGATAAAACGCGAGCCGCGCACTCAGAGCCCACGGAAGGATGTGATAGTTCTCGATGTCGCCCGCGAAGCCAATTGGATCAGCGATCTTGATTGCGCCGGTGTAAACAAAAACAGCGCCTACCAAAATCGCCACCGCTCGCCAGAGCCTGTTCATTTTTGCGCGGATCTCCACGCTTCCCAGCCGCCCTGGAGCACGAAGACATTTTTCAGGCCCGCTTGTTCACGTAAGCGGCGCGCCACTTCACGACTGGCACCGCAACTTTGGCTGCTGCAGTAAACGACGATGCGCTTGTCCGGCGACCAGGTGGCCAGTAGTTGCGGCAGCAATTCATCCCACCGATCTTCGTTTAACAAAACCGCCCCCGGCACATGCGCAGAGTTGAACTGCTCCTCCGGGCGCGCGTCTACCCACATGGCAGCGCGGCCCCAGCTCTGCGCGCGGCTGACTGTCACTTCATCCGCAGCTGCCACAGGCGACTGCCATGAAATGCGGTCCCGGTAGTAGATCGCCTGTCCGATACCGGGGATCAGCGCAAGTCCGAGCAGGATCACTCCCTGGCGGATCGCGCGCGATCTCACGAGCTAGCGCGCACTTGCAGGCGTGCCCGTGACGCGCGCATTCGCGTAGAGCATCTTGGCGGGCTGATTCTCAAACGCCGCCTTGATCGTGAGGGTCGCATTCGCGGCTTTCGCCGTGTCGCGCGGTTGCACGTTAACGCGGAATTCTCCCGGCCCAGCCTGCTTCACCTCCGTCGTGAAATCGGCGCTGGATGAGTTTACCTCGATGTTCTTTAGCACCACGTCCGAGCCTGCTTTGACCGTGATTGTCTTCGGCTTGCTCGCCTCTCCACCCTCCCAGTAAACGAAGGTTGGTTGCACCTCGGCAAGCTGCGCGACCATCGTCTTTAAAGTCAGCACCGTGAAAGGTTTCCCCGGTTCGTCGGTCTCGACGTTGATCGTTTTTTGCTGCAGTCCCGTCCGGCCACCAATCTTGAATGTCGCGGTCAGTTCTCCTTTTTCGCCCGGCGCGACGTCATTCTTTTTCAGACCTGCCGTGGTGCATCCGCACGAAGGACGGACCGAAAGGATGTGGATCTGCTTTTTGCCTTTGTTCTCGTATTTGAAGTGGCCGATCGCACTGTCGTCGCCTGGCGCCGCCTTTAGATCGAGCTCAGTGCTTTCCCACGCCAACTGCGCCCGAGCCGCTGACGTGAGGCAAAAGACCAACGCGCTGAGCAGAGCGATCGTTCGAGAAGTCATCTTTGCACGAAAGAGGCTGGAGCTTTGCCTGTCAACCACTCCGGCTGACGTGATGGGACACGTATTCAGCTACCGCCTCGCGCCAGGGCCGCGGTTTCTTTCCGGATAGCGCCTCATATTTCGCAGTCGAAAGCACGGTATAGCGCGGACGTTTCGCGATAAAATTCTTCATCTCATCGAGGGCCAGCGCCTCCACCTTTCTCGCTCTGAGAGGTAACCCCGCGGCGTGCGCGCAATCGAGTGCGTGCTGCGCGTATTCCTGCCAGCTGCATTCGCCGCCGTTGGTGAGGTGCAACAATCCGCTCGCGTCATCGGTGAGAAACGGCCGCAGCATGGCAGCGAGATCGATCGTGTAAGTGGGCGTGGAAAATTTATCTGCGACCGCGGCCACGGTTTCATTTTTTTGTGCGTTCTCCAGCACGCCATCGATGAAGCTCGTCCGATCCGGTCCGAAGACCCATGAAACGCGAACCACGAGGTGGCGCGGATCGCTCTGCAAAACTCCGCGCTCACCCGCGAGCTTCGATTCACCGTACACGCTCACAGGAACCGCGGGTTCGGCCTCGGTATACGGCTCGCTTTTCGTGCCATCGAAAACGTAATCGGTGCTGATGTGCACGAGCTTCGCGCCTTGCCTCGTGCAAATCTCCGCCAGGAGCTGGGGGGCTTCGGCATTCACTGCCCAGGCCTCTGCGCGTTCGGTTTCGCAACGGTCAACGTTCGTTTGGGCCGCGCAGTTAATTAGCGCATCGAAGCGCACCGTTTGTAGCACCTGACGAACCGTCTCCGCATTCCCGAGGTCGAGGGACCGGCGGTTTAATCCGATCACCTCTGCCGATTTCCCATACTCGCGCAGCAGCGCGGAACCGAGCCGCCCTCCCGTGCCAACGATTAGAATCCGTGGCTTCTCGCTCACTGCTCGGCCGGTAGGAGCACGGAATGCGCGCGGAAACGCTACGGCTTCACGACCAGGGGCGTCCCGATATGAACGGTCCGATAAAATTGACGCGCCTTCCAATACGGCATGCGAATGCAGCCGTGCGACGCCGGAACACCCGGCAAATACCCGGCGTGCAATCCATAGCTCGGAGAAAACTCGATGAAGAACGGCATAGGCGCGCCGACGAAATGTGAGTGAGCCGGCTTCCGATCCTTCCGCACGTCCACATTTGCTCGCGCGACCTGACCCGACGCATCGACGTAATCGCCATAGAGGCTGGAGCGATGATCCTCGTCCTTGCGGATGACGCGAAAGCGACCAATTGGCGTGCGATGCCCTTCGCGCCCGCTCGAAATCCTGGAAGACGCCGTCTGCACTCCACCCCGCAGAAGAAACGCCTGTTGCTCCCTTAGCTTTACGACCACCGAAGGACGACCTCCACGGGTCTCCGGCACATTCGCCGTGATCATGTCCGACATCGTTTCACAGCCACCGAGAGCAAGCAGTGCGCTCAGCAGGGAAACGACGCGGGCAATTTGCAGTGGAACTCGGCGAGTCATAGTTGTGCGAAATCGAAATATGTCACGATGGCGGCACGGGAAACGTTTACCCTGAGCGGGGAATTGCGTCCACCAAGCTTTCGCGATCGTGACAAAGGCCGCGGCCACGAGCGCCTAAAGCAAGGAGCTCCGTTGATCACTCAACTCTTTGTCCTGTTCCTGAGTTGAATCC
>DASYVG010000200.1:0-7572 GCA_035937255.1 Chthoniobacterales bacterium
ACGCCGAGCAGCGCCGGGTTGTTCTCCAGCGAAACGGAAGCAGCCTCGAACGGTTTGCCGAAAATCTTCTCCGGCACTTCTTTCATCAGCTTGAAAATTTCGAGCAGGCCGTAGTAAGCGAAGCCGATCCCGAATCCGCCCATGATGATTTTGCCGCCGCTGACGGCTTCGTCTGCGACAAAGCCCGGCGGGCGATCGGCGTGCGCGGCGTCGAGCGACTCGCGCGATGCGCCCGCTTTCAATACTTCCGCGCAGGCCGTTCCTTCGGGATATTTCAGGTAACCGTGCTGATGCACGATCAACGCGCGCCGCAGCGGGATCATCATCAAGATTCCAAGTAAACCGCCGAGCACCGCCACGAGCATGACGCGCGTGATCTCGAGATCGAACCCCAGAATCATGATCGCAGGCATCGTCACGCCGAGACCGAACGCGATCGATTCCCCGGCCGAACCCGCGGTCTGCACAATGTTGTTCTCGAGCACGGTCGCGTCTCGCATGCCCATTTTTGAAAGGAGGCGGAAGATCGTGATCGAGATCACGGCGACCGGAATCGACGCGCTGACGGTCAGGCCAACTTTCAGGACGAGATAAAGCGACGACGCGCCGAAGACCATCCCCAGAAGCGTGCCGATGATGAGCGGCAGCACGGTAAGTTCGCGCAACCGCGCCGTCGCGGGAATGAACGGCCGAAAAGACGCGAGCATCGGGTTTTGCGGCTTCGCCCCGACGATATCGGGAAACTCGTTAGGCGGATTGGCAGGACTGATAACTTGCATCGGCGGTTCTGGGATGACGGCAAGAGCCTATAACAATTCGGATCAGGAGACGCGCTCGGCCCTTTGATAGCAACACGAAAAACTCCGGGCCCGCGCGGTAGTTGCGCGATTCTCACGCTGATGTCTATGCTCCACCGCCATGAACTTCTTCCGTTTGCCGGTCGCCGCGACAACTTTCCTGCTCGGGGTTGCCGCAAGCCTCGCGCAGCCGTCCCCTTCCGCCACTCCTGCTGCCTCGCCGTCGCCGACTCCGTTCGTTCCGCAAGAATTGGAAAACATGAAGCGCATTCAGGAGGCGGCGTTGCAAAGCGATTACGCTTATCGGCAGGTCGCGCATCTCTCGAACAATATCGGACCGCGCCTGACGGGCTCGGCGCAGGCACAGAAGGCGGTGGAATATGTCGCGGGCGAGTTGAAAGCGCTCGGGCTCGAAGTTCAGCTCGAAAAAGTAACCGTGCCGCACTGGGTCCGCGGCGAGGAAAGTGCCGTTCTCACGCAGTTTTTCGGACAAGCCGAGAACACCACGCAAAAAATTGTCCTCACCGCGCTCGGAGGAAGCGTCCCGACACCACCCGATGGTTTGACCGCGGACGTCATTTCCGTCCGAACCTTCGATGAGCTCAATGTGCTCGGTCGCGACAAGATCACCGGCAAAATTGTTCTTTTCGATCACGCCTTCGACAAACAAATGGCGGCCGAAGGACGCGGCGGTGAAGCCTACGGCGATGCAGTCGCCTATCGGAGCGACGCGCCGAGTGCGGCCGCGCGAATGGGTGCGGCGGCGACCTTAATCCGATCGGTCGGCGGTGCGGAATACCGGCTGCCGCATACCGGACAGACAAACTATGCGAAAGATGCGCCGCAGATCCCAGCCGCGGCGGTCACGGCCGAAGATGCGGATTTGATTTCCGCCCTTAGCGCGCAGGGAGCCGTGCGGATGCGCCTTGTTTTGACGCCCAAAACCTTGCCGGACGCCACGAGCTATAACGTGATTGGAGATCTGAAAGGCCGCGAGCATCCGGACGAGATCGTGATTGTTTCCGGGCATCTTGATTCGTGGGATCTCGGCACGGGCGCGATCGATGATGGCGCCGGCGTGGCCATCTCCATGCAAGCCGCGAACATTGTGCACGAACTTCATCTACAACCGCGCCGTACCCTGCGTGTGCTCGCGTGGATGAATGAGGAAAACGGATTGGCGGGCGGGAACACGTATGCGCTGGATCATGCGGCAGACGCCGGCAAGCATTTCGCGGCGTTTGAGACGGATGGCGGCGCCGGTCATCCCGTCGGCTTGAATTACAATGGCAAGCCCGCTTTAAAAGCGCTTCTCGGCCCGATCGCAAAAGTCCTGGAAGCGTCCGGCGCCGGCCTCCTTTCTACAACTGACCACGCCGGCGCTGATATCGCGCCGCTCGCGCTCGCAGGCGTGCCGACGTTCAGCCCGATGCAAGACAGCCGGTTCTACTTCAATTACCATCACACGGCAGCCGACACGCTGGACAAAATCGTGCCACGCGAACTGGCGGAAAATGCGGCGGTCGTCGCGGTCGCGGCTTACGCTCTCGCGGAAATCGAAGAGCCGCTGCCGCGGTGACGACGACGCTTCTGCTCTGCGCCTCGGCGTTGCTGGCGGGCTTCGTCGATTCCGTCGTCGGCGGGGGCGGGCTGGTACAAATCCCGGCGTTGCTCATCCTGATGCCGGGCATCCCGGTTCCGACCATCCTCGGCACGAATAAAATGTCGTCGTTTGCCGGGACCAGTCTCGCCGTGAAGCGCTACTCGCGACGCATCAAGATCGACTGGCATCTCGTTGGGCCGACGGCTTTGATTGCGGCGATTTTTGCGTTCCTCGGATCGCTCACCATCACGCGACTGAATCCGGCCTTTCTTCGTCCGATCGTTTTCGCGCTGCTCATTCTCGTCGCGCTCTATGTTTTCGCAGGGAAGGATCTCGGGCTGATTCATCAACCGAAACACGCGCGCGGCAAAGCGCGCTGGCTTGGGATTTTGATCGGGGCCGGTCTCGGTTTTTACGATGGTTTTTTTGGTCCCGGCACCGGCAGTTTTCTGATTTTCGTGTTCGTGGGTCTGTTCGGGTTCGACTTTCTTTCCGCGTCCGCATCGGCCAAGGCGGTAAACTGGGCCACCAATCTTTCCTGCGTGGCTTACTTCGCCGCTACGAATCACATCATTTACGAGGCCGCGTTGCCGATGGCGCTGTGCAACGTCGCTGGTTCGCTGGCCGGCACGCAGATGGCCATCCTGAAAGGGAGCAAATTTGTCCGTATCTTCTTTCTCGTCGTCGTGCTTGCGCTGATTGCGCGTTTGGGTCAACAGCTCTTCTTTGCTCAATAGCTTGTGCTCTATCTGCGTCGCTAGCAGATAAGCCGCCCAGCTGTCGCTCCGCGGCGGTTTGCTTTCGCGATTGTGTTTCTTGTTCCGCCGGAGATACCCTAAGCGTATTCATGGAAAGCTTCGGCTTAACGAATGATTCACGCCATGCACAGGGCCGGAGGTATGAACTGACTGCTCTCGCCGTAAATTTTCGTTAGGCACGTCACCGCTCTCACAACACGGGACTCGTAATTATACCAGATGAAAAATGACACCTCAGATCTTTTGGCCAGAGTTAAGGCCAAGAACCCGGCGGAGCCCGAGTTTCATCAAGCCGTCCAGGAAGTTCTGGAATCGCTCGCGCTCGTGCTCGAGCGCCACCCGGAATATCGCGCGGCTAAAATCCTCGAACGGATGATCGAGCCGGAGCGCGTCATCATGTTCCGGGTGTCGTGGCGCGACGATCAAGGGAATCTCCACGTAAACCGCGGATTTCGCATTCAGATGAACAGCGCGATCGGCCCGTTTAAGGGCGGGCTGCGGTTCCACCCCTCGGTCAATCTCGGGATTCTCAAATTTCTCGCGTTTGAACAGGTCTTCAAAAACGCGCTCACGACTTTGCCCATGGGCGGCGCGAAGGGCGGGTCCGACTTCGATCCGAAGGGCAAGAGCGACATGGAAGTAATGCGCTTTTGTCAGGCGTTCATGTCCGAGCTGTTTCGCCACATCGGTCCGAATACGGACATCCCGGCCGGCGACATCGGCGTCGGTGCGCGCGAGATCGGATATCTCTTCGGGATGTACAAGCGACTCCGAAACGAATTCACCGGTGTCATGACAGGGAAAGGCCTGACGTGGGGCGGTTCCGTCATCCGGCCGGAGGCGACCGGATACGGTGCGGTTTATTTCGCGGACGAAATGCTCAAGACGCGTAACGAAGATCTGAAAGGCAAAATATGCCTCGTCTCCGGAAGCGGCAACGTTGCGCAATATACGATTGATAAATTAATTGAGCTGGGCGCGCGGCCCGTCACCCTCTCGGACTCCGCTGGCTTTATCTACGACGAGGCGGGCATCACCCAGGAGAAGCTCGCCTTCGTCATGGATTTGAAGAATGTCCGACGCGGCCGGATTGCTGAGTACGCCGACAAATTCAAAAGTGCGGTCTTCACTCCTGCAGATCCTGCGCTCGCTCATAACCCGCTCTGGGATCACAAGGCGCAGTGCGCGTTCCCCAGCGCGACCCAGAATGAGATCAACGCGCAGGATGCATCTACTTTGCTCAAGAACGGGGTCTACGTCGTCTCAGAAGGCGCAAACATGCCCACCACGATAGAGGGTGTGAATCAGTTCCTGGCGGCGAAAATACTCTACGGCCCCGGCAAGGCAGCCAACGCCGGAGGAGTTGCGACTTCCGGATTGGAGATGGCGCAAAACAGTATGCGAATCTCCTGGACGCGCGAGGAAGTGGATACGCGCCTTTACAATATCATGAAGACCATCCACGAGGTCTGTTATCGCACCGCCGAGAAGTACGGCACGCCCGGCAACTACGTGAACGGCGCCAACATCGCGGGCTTCCTGAAGGTCGCGAACGCGATGATGGATCAGGGTCTGGTGTAGGTACCCGCCACGGCCATTAGACTGGAATTTCGAGGGCCGCTCGCGAGTCCAGACTTGGTGAATGCTTTGGCTCGGCACTTGGTTGTTTGGGAAATCGAACCTCTAGGTGATGCTCCTGACGATCATCGGCCAGCGAGATGGCTTCTCCGGCTAGTTGCTGCCCATCGGCAAAAATTTGCACGGCATGTGCCTCAGGATCGGGAGAAGGTAAGAGCGTGATGTGATAGACGGTCTCGTAGTAACGGTAATGGACCTTGAAACTCGCCCATTCGTTAGGAACGCGCGGTTCCAAACGCAGTTTGTCGCCTTCCCGTCTGAGGCCGAGAAGCGTTTCGGTGACCAGACGATACATCCATCCGGCGGAGCCGGTGTACCAAGTCCAACCGCCCCGGCCAAGGTGTGGTTCCACAGAATAGATGTCCGCCGCGACGACATAGGGTTCGACCTTGTAGAGCGCAGTTTGCGCGGCGGTGCTCGCGTGATGAATCGGGTTCAGCAGATTGAATAACTCCCAAGCCAATTGGGTCTCGCCGAGTTGCGCGAAAGCCATCACGCTCCAAATCGCGCCGTGCGTGTATTGGCCTCCATTTTCCCGAATGCCAGGCGGATAGCCTTTGACATAGCCGGGGTCGGGCGAGGAGTTATCAAAGGGCGGATCGAACAACTGAATCAAAGCGGCATCGCGCCGGACGAGCTGTCGCGCGACCGCTTTCATTGCCTGGTCCGCGCGTTCCGGCGCGGCCGCGCCGCTCAGGACGGCCCAGCTTTGCGCAATCGAATCCAGCTGGCATTCGGAATTCAATTGCGAACCGAGCGGCTCGCCGTCGTCGAAATAGGCGCGCCGGTACCAGGCGCCATCCCAGGCGTGTTGCTCGATGTTTTTCCGCAATTTTGTCGCTTGCGCAGCGCAACGCTCGGCGAAAGAAGTGTCACCGCGCTGGCGCGCGACTTCGGCAAACTGGGTTAGGACATCGAACAAGAAGAAGGCGAGCCAGACACTTTCCCCGCGACCTTCGGCCCCGACCAGGTTAAAGCCGTCATTCCAATCGCCGCTGCCGATAAGTGGCAGGCCGTGTTCGCCGAAGCGAAGGCCATGCTCGATGGCACGGACGCAATGCTCGTAAAGGGTTCCTGTCTCTTCCGAGCGGTTAGGCAAATCGTAGTAGCCCTCTTCCTCCGGTTGTACGGGCCGGCCATCCAGGAACTGAATTCGTTCGTCCAGGACACCGGTGTCGTGCACGCAATTGACGTAGCGGCAGGTGGCATAGGGGAGCCATAGGTAGTCATCGGAACAATGCGTGCGCACGCCCCGGCCGGCAGGTGGATGCCACCAATGCTGGACGTCGCCTTCGCGGAATTGGCGGGCCGCTGCGCGCAGCAGATGTTCCCGCATCAACGCGGGCTCGGCATGCACCAGCGCCATCACATCCTGCAGTTGGTCGCGGAATCCGAAGGCGCCGCCGGATTGATAGAAACCGCTTCGGCCCCAGATGCGGCAGCTCAAGGTTTGATATAAGAGCCAGCCATTGGTCATGAGGTTAGTCGCGTGGTCGGGAGTATCGACATTCACCGCGCCGAGGGTGTGACTCCAGTAACCCCACACTCCTTCCTGAGCCAGGCGGACGGCATTAGGCTGGCGATAGCGCCGGATCAGGTCCTGCACGTCCTGAAGGTTACGACCCGCTCCCAGGCGGAAGGTAACTTCTCTCGTCTGCTGGGCCGGCAAATCGAAGGCAAACTGGAGCGCGGCGCAGGGATCAAGGCCCGGCCCGGTCTTTCCGGAAAGGCGGACTTTCTGGAGCGCCGCGGGATTCGCCAGCGTCCCGTTGCGGCCGAGGAATTCCTTCCGATCGCCGGTCACGGAGCGGCCGGGTTCGTTGACATCGACAAAGGCGATCCGCTCGGCGAACTCTGTGTTATAAGGATTGCGCGCCAGCAGTGCGCCGGTCTGCGGATGGATTTCGGTTTGGACGTGCAGCGATGATTTGCTGCGTAACTCTCCCATCACCCATTCCCAGTATCCGGTGACCGAGAGTCTTCTCGGATGGTCAGTGAGGTTACGCAGCTTCAGGGTCACGAATTTCACCGGCGCATCCATCGCCACATAGACGGTGGCTTCGGAGACAATCCCATGTTCGGTATGCTCAAAGATGGTGTAACCGAACCCGTGGCGGACCACATAAGGAGTCGCGCCGCGCGCCGGCAGAGGGGTGGGCGACCAGAACTCGCCGGTTTCTTCATCCCGAATGTAAAAGGCTTCGCCGGATCGATCGCTCACTGGGTCGTCATTCCACGGAGTGAGACGAAATTCGTGACTATTTTCGAGCCAGGTGTAGGCGCCACCGCTCTCAGAGATGACGGTGCCAAAGGATGGGTTCGCCAGGACATTTACCCATGGTGCGGGGGTCGTATAGCTCGCAGCCGGCGGCTCCGGTTGCAAAGTGATGACGTATTCGCGGCCGTCAGGCGTGAAACCGCCGAGACCGTTGACGAAAACCAACTCGCGCGCAGGGGGCGCCGTCGATTCTTCCGGAAGACGCGCGCGCACCGGCTCGAGTTCCGGGATCACCTTTTCCTTTAGCCGGGGCCGCTGGAGTTGTTCATCGAGAGTTCCGTTTTCATCAGACAAAACCAAGCGAGCGGCGGCCTGGAGTAAGACGCGATCTTCCGCCGAGATTTGGTCCAGACGCCGAACAAAGATACCTCCCGGCGTATCCAGCATAGGCGCTTCGATCCCCGATGAAATCAAACCTACGATTCTGTCGTGCAAGGACTGCTGATAGACCGAGGCGTTCTCATTCAGAATGACCAGCTCGACGGCCAGTCCTTTCAT
>DASYVG010000201.1:0-2700 GCA_035937255.1 Chthoniobacterales bacterium
GTTCCCGATCGACGTTCATGCGCATGAGCCAGAAACGATTTACGTCGTCCCGATCAAGAGCGACTCCGAGCATTTCCCGCCCGATGGCAAACTGCGCGTTTATCGCAGCCGGACCGGCGGAAACGAGTGGGAAGAACTGACGAAAGGTCTGCCGCAACGTGACTGCTACGTGAACGTGTTGCGCGACGCGATGACCATTGACTCGCTCGATTCGTGCGGCGTCTACTTCGGCACCACCGGCGGACAGGTCTACGCATCGATCGACGCCGGTGACTCTTGGAGCCCGATCGTTCGAGATCTTCCGGCCGTTCTGTCGGTTGAAGCGCAGACGCTGCCATGATCCGCGTCGTGCTCCCGCATCACCTGCGGACGCTTGCTCGCGTTGATGGCGAAGTGCAGGTAGAGTTCAATGGTTTGGCGACGCTGCGATCTGTTCTCGACGCGCTTGAAGCCAAGTATCCGATGCTGCGCGGAACGATTCGTGATCACGTGACGCAAAAGCGCCGGCCGTTCGTGCGCTTTTTCGCCTGCGAACAGGATGTGTCGCATGAGCCGCCCGAAACGCCGCTGCCCAACGCGGTCGCGACAGGCACGGAGCCCTTCTTCATTATGGGAGCGATCGCGGGAGGCTAACGGAGGTGAGCAAATCCTTTGAAAGCTCCCGCGCGCCTGAACCGGTGGGCGCCTTCCCGCACGCGAAACGCGTGGGCGATCTTCTGTTTCTCTCCGGCATCGGACCGCGCGTGCGCGGCAGCAAAGAAATTCCGGGCCTGACGCTCGATGCGGACGGCAAGATCCTCGGCTACGACATCGAAACGCAATGCCGCACCGTGTTCGAAAACGTTCGGCTCGTGCTGGAAGACGCCGGCGCGACCTGGAACGACATCGTGGATGTGACGGTCTTCCTCATCAACATGAAGAAGGATTTTCCTATCTACAATCGCCTCTACGCTGAACATTTTGCCGGTGCCGGAAAACCAAATCCGACGCGCACAACAGTTGAGGTCACAGCGTTGCCCACGCCGATCGCGATCGAACTCAAGGTCATCGCAGTCGTGGGAAAATAATCATCCACAGATTTCTGATGATTTGGATCCTTTTCCTACGTTCCTGCTTTCCTGATTCAGGTCCTTAGTCTTGGCTTTGTAGCCCTCTGCCCCACTACCCGAAAGTCCGGTCTGGTTTCCAGATTCCCAATTTGCCTCGCTGAATTCAGCGTTGGACGTTTGCTGCTGATCATGAGCACGAGCACCACGCCGTTTCACATCATTGCGACGGATCACACCGGTTTCACGGTCTCGAACATCGACCGGTCTCTGGCCTTCTGGCAGGGTGTCCTCGGCTTCGAGCTTTCTCATCGGGCGCACCATACCGGTGATCTCGCCAGCGAAGTCACCGGAGTGCCCGGGGCTGAGATCTCGATCGCCGTCCTCAAGGGTCCCGGGCACCGGATTGAGTTGCTGGAGTACCATGCCCCATCGGACCGACAGCGCGCCGATCTCCGACCTTGCGATGTCGGATCGGTGCACGTTGCGCTTGCGGTGGATAATCTTGACGCTGTTCTGAGCACGATTGCAGCGTCCGGTTGGAGCGCGGTTGGCAAGCCTCAAATCCTGAAAAGGGGCCCGAACGCCGGGAAGCGCATTATCTACGTTCGCGACCCCGACGGGACAACCATCGAGTTCATGCAGCCGCCCTCTGGCAAAGGTTGAATTTCAAACGCACCGCTTCCAAGACGCTCGTCATGATCGCCTTTTTCTCCGCCGACGAAGATTTTGCGCGTCAACTCGACGCCGAGGATTCGCTCCGGAGTTTCCGGGACCGCTTTCACCTTCCGCTCGGATCTGACGGCAAGCCCTTCATTTACTTTGTCGGCAACTCGTTAGGTTTGATGCCGAAAGCAGCGAGGAAAATTGTCGACCAGGAGTTGGACGATTGGGCGAAGCTCGCGGTGGACGCGCATCTCGGCGCTGCGACGCCGTGGTATTCGTATCACGAGACGCTACGCGAGCCGATGGCGTGCATCGTTGGTGCGAAGCCGAACGAAGTCGTCTGCATGAACAGCCTCACCGTGAATCTGCACCTGATGATGGCCACGTTCTATCGGCCGACGAAAGTTCGTTGCAAGATCCTGATGGAAGAGCCGGCTTTCCCTTCGGATACCTACGCGATCAAATCGCAGATTGTTCATCACGGGTTCGATCCGAACGAGGCGCTCGTGCTCGCGCGACCTCGCAAAGGCGAATTCACGGTTCGACAGGATGATATCGAGACTATACTGGAGAGTCACGGCGAGCAGATCGCGCTTGTGCTCATCGCGGGAGTAAATTTCTTCACCGGCCAGCTGTTCGACATCGCGAGAATAACAGCAGCTGCGCAGAAGCGTGGCTGCACCGTCGGGATCGATCTTGCGCATGCGGTCGGCAACGTGCCGCTGGCGCTGGATGATTGGAACGTCGATTTCGCCGTCTGGTGCTCCTACAAATATCTCAACGCCGGCCCCGGCGCCGCGGCCGGAGCGTTCGTGCACGAGCGGCACGCGACCAATCGCGATTTGCCGCGCCTCGCCGGATGGTGGGGGAACGATCCGGCGACCCGCTTCCGCATGCAGCTTGAACCCGAGTTCGTCCCGGTGCCTTCCGCCGATTCCTGGCAATTGAGCAACCCGCCCATCCTCGCGATGGCGCCGCTGCGCACGTC
>DASYVG010000202.1:0-3004 GCA_035937255.1 Chthoniobacterales bacterium
GTGCGATTCCGAAGGCGTTGTTCATCCCGCGATTGTAAGCGAGGGCGGGCGCGCGATCGTGGCGCACCATTCGGTCCTCGTCGTGGAAGCGTTTGGGTCGATCGAAAAAGTTTCGCGGGACGAAAAGGTCGCGCCCGCGGAGAGCGATCACAAACTTGCGAAAGACATTTTCGAAGTGCAGCGCAACCTGAAGCGTAGCAACCGCCGCGAGAGTCTGCACGACGCGCAGCAGATCAAGGAGGAATCGCAGCAGTTATTCTCGGTCGGTCTGCTCGAGTTGGAGAGCAAGGCCAAGATCGAGAGTGTCTACTGGCAGCTCGCGCAGCAGATTGTCGCGCTCCATCGCGGTCTTCGTTACGTGCCGGAGGAAGTAAAGGAATTGGAAACTTCGTTAGGCGATCAATACATCTGCAATTTCTCCGTCTTCCAGTCGCTCCTCGATCATTGGGCGCTCGGACAATTGTTCCCCATCATGCCGATTCATCGCCTCAACACCGCGCCGGACCGCAACGGCACGATCGTCGATATCACCTGTGATTCGGACGGAAAAATCTCCAAGTTTACCGACTTACAGGACGTGCGGGAAACGCTGCCGCTGCACCGGATCGTTCCGAATGAAATGTATTACCTGGGCGTTTTCATGGTCGGAGCCTACCAGGACATCATGGGCGATCTGCACAATTTGTTTGGTCGCGTCACCGAGGTGCATGTCTTTCTCGACGAAGACGAAGAGTCCGGCTGGTACATCGAGGAGGTGATCGAAGGCAGTACGATCGGCCAGGTCCTCGCGCTCACGCAATGGGACAAAATCGAGCTGATGCGCCTCGTAAAACTGCAGGTCGATGCAGCCATTAAGAGCGACCGGCTAAAACCGAACGATGCCATGAAGCTGCTCTCGGATTACGAACGCGGCTTGCAGGAGTACACCTATTTGTCTCTGGCCGACACTTTCTCCGTCAACGGGACAGTCGGTGCCGAGGCGCAGTCGAAATCTTAGCGCGAGGGTGCGGGATCGTTAGATTTTCGCCGTGATTTCACCCACCCGAGTGAAGGATGCGCTCGCCAGCGCCCAAGGGCAGGAAGAGATACTCGTCCAGGGATGGCTTCGCACCCGGCGGGATGCGAGGACGTTCTCATTCCTCGAGCTGAACGACGGCTCCTCGCTCAAGAGCCTCCAGGTGATCGCGAACGGCACGCTCGCGAATTACGAGGCCGTGCAGCGTTTGAACACCGGCGCATCCATCAGCGTGCGCGGGAAGCTTGTCGCTTCACAGGGCAAAGCCCAGAGCTGGGAAGTGCTCGCGGACAAGATCGATATTGTGGGTTCGTCCGATGACACGTATCCGCTGCAGAAAAAAGGGCACACGCCGGAATTTCTGCGCGAGATCGCACATCTGCGGCCCCGCTCGAATCTTTTTGGCTGCGTCTTTCGGGTGCGCAGTCGCCTCGCTTACGCCATCCACAATTTTTTCCAGGAGCGCGGCTTTGTTTACGTTCATACCCCGATCATCACCGGCAGCGACTGCGAAGGAGCCGGCGAGTTGTTCCGTGTCAGCACCATCGATCCGAAGAATCCGCCGCACCGCGACGACGGCGAGATCGACTACGCGAAAGATTTTTTCGCCCGCCAAACGTACCTGACCGTCAGCGGGCAGCTCGAGGCCGAGGCGTTCGCCTGCTCACTTTCAAAGGCCTACACTTTCGGCCCCACTTTTCGGGCGGAGAATTCCAACACCTCGCGTCATGCCAATGAATTCTGGATGATCGAGCCGGAGATGGCCTTCTGCGATCTGACCGGCAACATGGATCTGGCGGAGGAGATCGTGAAATATTTGATTCGCGACGTCCGCGCGCAATGCCCCGACGAGGTCGAACTCTTCGCCAAATTTGTCGACAAAGATTTGCTCGCGCGCCTCGACTTCGTCCTGGAGCGTCCCTTTCAGCGCCTCAGGTACACCGACGCGGTCGAGCTCCTCCTGCGGAGCGGCGAGAAGTGGGAATTCCCGGTCGCATATGGGACGAACTTGCAGTCCGAACATGAGCGTTGGCTGACCGAGAAGCATTTCAAATCGCCCGTGACCGTTTTTGATTATCCAAAGGAGATCAAGCCGTTCTACATGCGGTTGAACGACGACGGCAAAACCGTCACCGCGATGGATGTGCTGGTGCCGGGAATTGGCGAGATCGTGGGGGGAAGCCAGCGTGAAGAACGGCTCGATGTGTTGGAGGAGAACATGCGCCGCCACGGGATGGATCCGGCGGATTACAAATGGTATCTGGACCTCCGCCGTTACGGGACGGTGCCGCATGCCGGCTTCGGTCTTGGCTTCGAGCGGATGCTCATGTTCGTCACCGGCGTCTCGAACATCCGCGACGTTATTCCCTTCGCCCGCACGCCCGGTAGCGCGGAGTTTTGACCATCAATTATCCCGCGGGCTTTTGCTCAACAACGCCGCTTTCTGCGCGGCGGGCAGATTACTTTGGCGAATCCAAGCAGCGGTTTCTTCTGGAGCCGACTCGAACCAGTTCTGAACGATGGCACTCAATGCCGTCTCCCGGCGGTTGCGATCGGTAATTGTATTAGCCACTTCGAGCGCCTTCGCCGGGGGGACGCCTGAACTTTCGGAAAGGCCAAGGTCTCGAGCGCCTCGTCGCGAACCCCGCCCGACAGACCGTTTATCCAGGTGAGGGCGGCATCGGCGTCTTGGAGTGACCAAGAGGTAACGACAGTGCCCAGGGCCGCATCGCGCTCCTCGGCGGGAAGATGCGCGCTCCAATTAGCTGCAGCCGTAGGGTCGCTTCCAGACCAATATTTAACAATTTCCGTTTCCGCTTCGCGACGAATCTCCTCGGTTGGGAGTTTCTGGACCCAACTTACCGCCACGTCCTTATCAACAAAAAAAAGGCCAAAGGCAGTAGTCCGCACAGATAAAAGCGCTCTCGGCTCTTCGAGGTGATTTAGGACATATGCAGCCGCGCCGGCGGCATCCTTCTCGAGCCAACC
>DASYVG010000203.1:0-2311 GCA_035937255.1 Chthoniobacterales bacterium
GGGTTGGCCTGCTGGCTGACGCGTATAGCACCGTGGGACGTGATCGTGAGGCCTGGCCGTACGCGCTCCGGTATCGCGCAAGATCTGAGGACTCCGTGTGGGCGATGGGACTCCTCGGCGTCATCGCCGCCCGCTCGAATCGCCGGGCGGTTGCCCTCGCCTACAGCGATTCACTCGCGTCGCGTCATAGCGATGGGAAGGGGCAGGCGATGTTGAGCCGGGCGCGCATTGCCGCAGCGTTACATGACACGGCCGCCGCAATGCACCTCATACGCCAGGCGTCCGCGGAGCGCAGCCAAGTGATGTGGCAGCATGATTCGGATTTCGAGGAGCTGCGAGGCTACTCCGATTACGAGAATCTGAGAAATCCGGAAGGGGCGCCGCGGAAACGTGGGACGCTCGCCTCCCTCCTTGCCCGTTCACGCTGAGCCTGATCCTCGGGCGGTTTTCGTAGACTGTTCTCACGCCCAGGAAACCGGTCATGCCGAAACTCACGGCGCGTCGGCTGTTACGGGGCTTTCCTTTTGATCAGTGGGCCATCGAGGAGTTGAACCTCGGACCTCACGCTTATCAGGCGGCTTCATACTAACATGAAATAGGCTCAGAGGTTCCTACTCGCCTGCCTTTCACGAACATCTTGCTCAGCATGTCGCGTATTTGAGAACGTGTTACCCGCGCTCGCGAATATTTTGCGCGTACGAATGGACACCGCAACGGACACCATGCCATATTCGGCTCCAGTGGAAACTTCAACCGCTGCCCGCCCCGTCCAACCCGGGGACCGCGTTCAACTCATCGATGCACTCCGCGGAATTGCGCTGTTTGGCATTCTCATAGTGAACATAAGCCATTTCCGTTTTTTTGATTTCTACCGCCCCGAATCGGGGCGTCTTGTTGACCGAACTGCGGGCGTGATGGTTCACCTTCTCGCCATCGGCAAATTCTATCCACTCTTTTCATTCTTGTTTGGTGTCGGCTTCGCGATCCAGATGTCTCGTGCCTCGGGACCCAGCCCGTCCAGGTACCTGCGTCGGTTAGTGGCGCTTTTTGCTTTCGGCGTCGCCCACTCCCTGCTCTTTGCCAGATACGACATTTTGATGCGGTACGCTGTTCTTGGAATGCTCTTGCCGTTGTTCCGAAACGCCGCCAGCAGAACCCTGCTGCTCGTCGCCGCGGGTTTGGTCCTGTTCAGCGTCGTGGAGCCTCAGCTCCTCACGGGTTACAAGGAGTGGCGCGCGAGAAATCCGGTGGTGCTCCAGTCGCAGCGAGATGACGCGGCGGCGACCGGGCGCGCCGTAAAAAACTTTGACGACGCCGGCGATCGTGGATCGTTTGTCGAAGTGCTTCGAGCGAACTGGAATTTGCTGAAAGTCATCCCGGCGCACGACGTTAGGGATACGGCCTTTCCGCGGATTTTCGCAATATTCTTGCTCGGACTGCTGGCGTGGAGGCATGGAGTCCTGGTTCGTCCACGCGAGCACAGACGCTTGCTGCACGCATTAGCGTGGGGCGGCGGCACCGTCGGAATTGCTGGAAATCTCGCTGACATTTGGAGAAGCACTCTCATTCAGCACGGGGTACCCGACTGGACGGTTCGGCTCGCAGCGGTAATCGGCAATCTGAGCCTGACTGCGCTTTACATCGCCGTCGTCGTGTTGCTGTGGAAACGGTTTGGACCGCGTCTTACTTTCTTAGTTAAGACCGGGCGCATGGCGCTGACGAATTACCTCTTCCAGTCGGTCGCGATGTCGCTGCTGTTTTGCGGTTATGCGCTTCATCTGGAAATGCATGCTGCGTCGAGCCTGTTGTTCGCGCTTGGCATCTATAGCGCGAATGTCCTGCTCAGCGTTTGGTGGTTGGGGCGCCACCGATTCGGACCGATGGAGTGGATCTGGCGATATCTCACTTACGGCGGTTCTTGGGGTAGAGCGCCAGGCGCGATTAGCGGCGGAGAGACATCCTAATTCCAGATACCGGCACCGCCGATGTCGCTGTTCGGCGAGCGGCAAGTGCAGCAAAACCCCGCAAGCGCATAACCGCTTAGGGGGCAAATGTCTGAGATCAGTGGGCCATCGAGGAGTTGAACCTCGGACCTCACGCTTATCAGACCAGAAAAGTGCGTCAGGCTGGCGCAGATTTGGTGGATTTCCCCGGCATTCCGGGTTCCGAGCGTCGGTGAGCGTCGGTGAGCGTTGGCACCACGGCTGACATCACGGCTGACATCACGCGCACGGCCTCGGCTATACTAGGGAGATGACGATCAAGAGATTGGACCACGTCAGCGTCGTCGTCGACGACCTTGCAGCCGCTA
>DASYVG010000204.1:0-9947 GCA_035937255.1 Chthoniobacterales bacterium
ATCTCGCTCTTCAGTCGACTCCCGGTCTCCGCCAAAAGCTGCGGCGAAAGGCCGAGGGCGAGGTTGAAGATCTCCGTTGCCTCCAGGCGATACCCGAGACTTACCGACAGAAAACGCCCGAGGGGCTTGCGCGCTTCAAGCGCAAAACCGTAAGCGCGCTGGTCGTAAACCGAGCTCAAGAAATCGGCCTCGTGGAAGAACGCTTCGCCGCCGAAGGACAACACGCGATCCAGAAAATACGGTTCAGTCAGTCCAATCGTGAAGTCTTTCCGGCGCGTTCCGTATTGGATGCGAGCGCGGAATTTCTGCCCTCCGCCGGTGAAATTCGGCCAGCTCAGCAAGTCGAAGTTTCCCTGCGTTAATTCGATAAAGCCGACCAGACTGTCGATCGTGCTGAAACCCGCTCCGAAGTTGAGCGCCCCGGTCCGTTTTTCCTGCACCTCGATCGTCAAATCTTTACGGCCAGCGACGCCGGTATCCTCGGGGTAGGTCTCGACTTTCGAAAAGTAGCCGAGATTTTCGAGCCGCTTTTTGCTCGTGTCGACCCGGACGGTATTATAGACGTCACCAGGGGTGATCAGGACCTCGCGACGCACCACCTTGTCCTTCGTGCGCGTGTTGCCGACGATGTTGATCCGCTGCACGAAGGCCCGATTGCCTTCTTCAACATTGTAGACAACATCGAGCCGCCCGGGTCCGGCCGGTTCACTCTGGGGGATAATGTTGAGGTCAACATAGCCGCCCGCCCCGTAGGCATCTGCTACCGCTTTCGCATCGTCGTGCAACGCCTTCGGCGAATAGACATCGCCTTCTCGCATTTTCAGGAGCGCGCGAATCTTCGCATCCGTCGTTATTTTTTCACCGCGAATCGTGATTTTACCGACGTGATATTTTTGTCCTTCGGAAATCGCGATTGTAATATTTGTACGCCCGTTCCCGCGCTCGGTGAGAATATCTTTTACGTCGACGTCCATGTAGCCGTGGTTTTGATACCACTCGCGCACCGCTTCCACGTCCTGGCGGAATTGCGACTCGTCGAGGCGACCTGATTTGTCGAGAAACGAGATCGGCGTCTTGCCCTTCGTCTTCATCCGCCTGCGCAGCACCCGGTCACTGAAAGCGGTGTTTCCTTCGAATCGAATCGCACTGACGGCGCCGCGCACTCCCTCCTTCACGGTATAAACGACGCGCGCGGTGCCTGGCTTGGTCGCGTTATCGACACGAACGTTGACGTCGACATCGGTGAAGCCGTGAGCCTGATACGTATCGACAATTTTCTGGCGTGCTTCCGCCAGTTTATCCTCGTTGACGTAAGCGCCGATTTTTAGCTCGATCTGCTTGCGCAACTTCTTCGGGCTGATGCGCTCGGCTCCCTCAATTGCAATCTCGCTTACGATCGCGCGTGTCTGCACGACCACGATCACCTTCACACCGTCGCCCGAGGGCTGACCGAAAATCCGGACGTTCTGGATCTGGCCCGTCCCGTAGAGCGTTCGGATATCCTGTTCGACCGTAGTGTCGGAATACGGCTGCCCCACGGCCGTGCGCATTTGGGAAAGGATCCGTTCGCGGCTGACGCTCGCGGGCCCGGAATATTGAACGTCGATCGCTCGCACGATCGCGCCGCCCTGCGCGTGCGCCGAAGCGGCGCTGAGCAGGATGAGCACACCGGCGAGCATGAAGCCGGGGGCGCGACGGCGGAGCGACCCGAAAAATTGTTTCATAGAGAAGTGTTCGTACCCGCGAAGCCCAAGCCGGTGCAGGCGTATTAGATGGGGAAGCCGGGGATCGTCAAGGCGGGATTTTCCCGCGGGCGCGCCCGTTAGTCCAACAGTTCGTACCAATTATTGCGGCGTCGCGCTTCGTAGCCGGCCTCCCGGATCAGCGTTTCAATCGCCGAGGCGTCCAGCCGAAAAGTAGTGCCCGCACTGCTGACTACATTCTCTTCCATCATGACGGAACCAAAGTCGTTCGCGCCAAACTTCAAGGCCACTTGCCCGATCCCGGGTCCCTGCGTTACCCACGAGCTCTGCACGTTCGGCACATTATCAAGGAAAATGCGCGCGAGCGCCTGCATCCGGAGATATTCCGCCACACCGGTCCGCCGATCAATTTTCAGGACTGTGTTTTCCGGCTGAAAGGTCCAGCAAATGAAAGCGGTGAAGCCGCCGCTCTTATCTTGTTGATCGCGCAGGCGCTGCAAATGCTCGACCCGATCCTCGATCGTCTCCACATGCCCGAACATCATCGTCGCGCTCGACTTCAAGCCGAGCTCATGCGCGATCTGCATCACTTCCAGCCAGGCATCGCTCCCGCACTTCAATGGTGAGATTCGATTTCGCACCCGATCCACCAGAATCTCGCCCCCGCCGCCGGGGATCGATCCAAGGCCGGCCGCTTTAAATTCCGAAATTACTTCGCGCAGCGGCATGCGGAAGACTTGCGCGAAATGCTGGAACTCCGGCGGACTGAACCCATGGATGTTGATGTGGGGATATTTCTCGCGGATGTGTCGAAGCAGATCGATGTACCACCGGAAGTTGAGCTTCGGGTGATGGCCGCCTTGCATCAGGATCTGGACGCCTCCCGCCGCGGTCAACTCATCCAGTTTTTGATCGAGCTGCTCGAACGAAAGCACATAATGGTCGGCGTCCTTTTCCGTGCGGTAGAACGCGCAAAACTTGCAGTAAACGTTGCAGACATTGGTGTAGTTGATGTTGCGATCGACGATGTAG
Source organism: Chthoniobacterales bacterium (assembly GCA_035937255.1). Classification (GTDB taxonomy): domain Bacteria; phylum Verrucomicrobiota; class Verrucomicrobiia; order Chthoniobacterales; family UBA10450; genus JACCXL01. The sequence goes on from DASYVG010000204.1 coordinate 2,736, forward strand.
GTGACGATTTCGCGGCCGCGTCCGTCATAGGCAGAGGCTTTCATCTGAATGCGTCGCGCATCCGCGAGCGTGCCGAGTTCCTCGAGCGGGAGACGGTAGAGTTCGAGCGCCTCTGCGCCGGAAATGCGATCGCCGGCGAGCACTTTCTCGCTTAATCCGTCGCGGTTCACAGTTACCATCGCTCTGAATCTAGATGACAAGACCACCCGGCGCACGGAGATCGTGCGGCAGCGACCTTCCCGCGCCTGACGTTATTTTCCGGCGAGTCTCTTTTTCTGCAGGAAGCTCTTCAGAGTCGCGTTGAACTCTTCTGGTTTATCCCTCATCAGAAAATGACTCACTCTGGGCCAAACCTGGTAATCGAGATCGGGAATCAAACCGCGGACAAATTGTTCATAATCCGCGTTCCACGCCGGCTGCTTCGCCAGTATCATCAGCGTCGGAACGTTGATTCGGTCCGGTCGCCAGAGATCCGGATTCGTGATTCCTTCCATCTCGCTCACCGCCACATGCTGCGGCGCAGATAACATGGTCGCTTTAATTTTCTCGCGCGTGGCTGCGTTTTTCATTGGGCGCAGCATGGCATCGATGAATGGAGTGACGGCCGCGTGGAAATCGGGCTGCTTGAACGGCTCGATGAATTTCGCCATCTCCTCTTTCTCGGCAAACGGACGGAGCGCGCCATCGACAATGACAAGCGCGCGAACTTCCTCGGGATAACGTCGGTAAAATTCACGTATCACCGGCGTCCCATTGCTGTGACCAACCAGCGTCGCGCGTTCAATCCTCGCCTTGCGCATGACCGCGGCCACCGCGTCGGCGTGCATTTGCATGGTGTAGTCGATCTCTGGTTTGTCGCTTTCGCCGTGACCGGGCAAGTCGATCGCGATCGTGCGCGCCTCGTCGCTAAACGCCTTTACCTGTCCGTCCCAAAACGTGCGATCGCACATCCAGCCATGAACGAAGACGAGAGTTTCCGGGCCGTTGCCATAACCGCTGTAGTGAACCTTCATGCCGTTTAGCTCCGCAAAGTCTGAGGACAGCTCCGCTCCCTCACACGGACAGATTGCGAGGGCGCCGAGCGCGAGAATAAGCGCAGGCAGCCGCGCGCGCAGGCTAGCTTACACTTTCCGCTTGGAAGAAGGCATCGGAAACGAGTGCGCGCGTTTCGCGCCACAATCCGAACGTTAACCGGACGAAATCAAGTCAGTGAAATCGCCTGGAACGAGCTGACGACGTCGTCCGGACCAACTTCCGTGAAGAAGCATTCATAGAAGCCCGGGCCGAGATCCCAGTGGTCGCCTTTATAATATTCGTCGCGGTAGAAGCGCCAGACCCCGCTCACGACGATGAGCGAGCTGATGCGATCGTTCCAGAAGTCGCCCAGGAAATGGAAACTGAGATTGGTTCGCGCGTAGGCACCCTTGAATCCGATGTGATCGTAGACCACGACCTCGGGCAACCGCGCGGCGCTCTGGCCGGGCTCGGCGTGAGTCATGCCCGCTGCGCAGGCATGGTAACTCAGCGGTCCGAGTTTCCATTTCGTATCGATGATACAGCCGTTATCGGGCGACAATTCAGTTTTTGGTACTTGTTTCATAGGCGTGAAGTTTTCGTGATTTGAGCAGACCAAATCCCCAGTGTCGAGGAGAGAGATTGACCGCGACGGGCCGTCGGCAAAACGTTGTCTGGCGGCGGAACGGCCGCCTCAGATTCCGTGCTCGCGATTATCGGAACGCAACCGGATCGTCTTCGATTGCAAGTCGTGTGAGGCTCGGATGAACCGCACCGTTTTGCTCTTCGCTCGCATCAGCACCGAGTAGGTGATGGCGGTCGCGCCTTTTAGTTTCACGCCTTTCAGCAACGCGCTGTCGCTGATCCCGGTGGCGCAGAAGATAATGTTTTTGCCGTTCGCGAGATCGTCCGCGAAAAAGACGCGGCCGAGATCCGCTTCGTGTCCGCTTTCCACGAGACTCTTCCGCTCATTGTCGTCGCGCGGCCACATCATGCATTGCATGTCACCGCCGAGGCACTTGATGCCGGCGGCTGCCAGCACCGCCTCGGGTGAACCGCCGATGCCGATGTACAAATCGATCGCGCTTTCCGGAATGGCAGGAGCCATGGCCGCTGCGATATCGCCATCGCTGATCATCCGTAACGACGCTCCCGTGGCCCGAATCTGCCCGACAATCTCCTTATGCCGCGGCCGGTCGAGCATCATCACGACGACATCCTGGACGCGCTTGTTGAGAGCTTTCGCGACGGCGGCGAGCGTTTCTTCGATGGGACTCAGCAGCTTGATCGTCTCGATGCCTGCGATCTGCATGCTGCGAAGCACGGCCGGCCCGTACGACAGTTTCATCATATAGAAGGAAGGGATATCGCGCAGCGCGCATTTCACGCCTTCTTCCGGGCTGGCCGCGGCGATGCAAGCGATGGAGTTGGGCGCGCCCTTGGAAATGTTGGTCGTGCCGTCGATCGGGTCGAGCGCGATGTCGAATTGAGGCGCGCCCGGATACCAGGTGCCCAACTGTTCGCCCTTAAAAATGCCCGGCGCATCATCCTTGATGCCTTCGCCGATCACCACTTCACCGCAGATGTTCATCAAATCGAACATGCCGCGAATGGCGTCGCAGGCGGCCGCATCGGCTTTTTCTTTTTCGCCGCGGCCCAGCCAGGGAAGCGAGTTCAGCGCAGCTGCTTCCGTGGCGCGCACGAAGTCGAACTCGATGATCCGCTCGATGTCGTGGTAATTCTGTCGCTTTAATCGCATAACACGCGCGCGAAGTGTCACCAAATCGGCCGGTGAAGGCAAGCAGCGGCCGAGAGCCGCTTCAGTTCGGCATTCGGTCATCGTGATTTTGCCCCAGAGCTCGACGAGTTCGTGGTCCGGCCGAGCAGTACATCATATATAGTTGCCGCCGTGGCGACGCCGAAAGTCACGTTCTGAGACCGTGCACTTGTCCTGGGGATTCAACTTTTAAACTGGGAGAATCACGGGCGATTTCGATGATGGCCAATGTGACGGACCAACCCGAGTCGTTCGCTGGCTTGGAAGCGCATCTCGAAATGACGTTGCGAGAATGGACCGAACGCTATCAGCGCGAGATCGTCTTCACCAACGTCCGCTACCGCGGGGTCAGCACCTGGAAAAACGTTCTCGATCTCTGGGTGCTGCAGGAAATTATCTGGGAGACGGGCGTTGAATGCGTGATCGAAATCGGGGTCCGTTACGGCGGCACCTCGCTCTGGCTCTCGGACACGCTGCGCAATTTTCGCGGTCCCACGGGAAGCGTGATCAGCATCGATCTCGAAGCGCCGGCGATCCAGTGGCCCGCAAATGTGACGTTCATCTGTGGCGACAGCCTGGCCGAGAGCGCCGTGGAACAGGCGCGCTCACTCTGCGCCAGGCGTCGAACGATGGTGATCGCGGATGGAAACCATGCTGCGGCCCACGTTCTGCGGGAAATGAAACAGTATGCCCCGCTGGTGACCACGGGATGCTACTTCGTCGCCGAGGATGGGATCGTGGATGTGATGCAGTGGAAGGAGTACACGCCGGGCCCGATGGTCGCAGCGGAGCAGTTCGTCATGGAGAACGATGAGTTCGTCATTGATCGTACGCGTGAAAAATTCCTGCTGACCTATAGTCCACGAGGGTTCTTGAAACGGATCCGCCCGACCGCGCAGACGGCCTAGACCGAATTTGTCGTGTCGGCCGGGACAGCTCCGCGTCCGTTCTGGATTTCCTTGGCGGGCTTGTTAGGCTCATCGCATGCGCAAAGTTAATGTGAGCGAGATCGCGGAGCGTGAGCGCCGTTCTCCTTCCGGAAAATTCCGCACCTATTTCAAGGAGATTTCGGTCGCACTCGGGCGCGAGCCGGAGTCGACCGATATCCGCCGGCGGCATCCTTTTGATTTGTCGCTCTATCGCGTTCCAGCTAACGCCTCCCGCTGCCCGTACCACGCGCATTCATCGGAATCTGAACTCTATATAATCCTATCCGGCCGGGGTGAAATTCGAGCAACTTCCGGGACGGTCGCGGCGGGCGCAGGCGACTTCTTCTTCTTCGCTCCCGGTGAAGCGCATGAGATTCGCAACCCCGGTCCCGGCGATTTGACCTACTATGTCGTGGCGGATAATTCCCTAGGCGAATGTTGTTACTATCCAGATAGCGACAAGTGGTCGGTGAGCGACGGGAGTAAAGAGATGATCGTCGAGGGCCGAGAAGTCGATTATTACGCCGGTGAGGACGAACGAGGCTGACTCCAGCGTTTTCGCTTAACCCAGAAAAGGTCCTGCTGCCGGGGCTGTGTCCGTAATCACAGTGGGCGGCTCCGCGTTGCGCAGCTCCGCATCGGCAGAGGTCGGAATCTCGTGGCGCTCGATGCGAGTCGAGAGAGCCATGGCGAGGAAAAGAAGGCAGCCGGAAAGAAACCAGGGTGCGCCCGGAAAAACCCACTGGCGATGCCCGTCGATAAAGTGCGCAAATGTCAGCGTAAAAACAGAGGGGCCGATGAGGATCGCGACCGAGCGCAAACTGCTGATCGCACCTTGCAGCTCGCCCTGTTCGCGATCGCTCACTCGATGGGTCATCATTCCTTGCGCGGCCGGCCCGGAAATTCCCCACATCGAGATCACGGGGATTGATCCCATGAACATCGTGCCGGTCCGGGCCAGTCCGGCCAGAAACATCCCGACGCCGCCAAAAAACTGGCCGATGTAAAGCGTTCGCCGTTCCCCGATCCGGGCGACGATCAAGCGCACGAGCACACCCGAAATAAGCACAGACATCGCGCCGACGAAGGCGAGCGACGTGCCGACACTGCCTGCCGTCCATGTGTAGCGATAAATGGAATAGAGCGCCCAGACCTCGAAGACTTCGTGGGAGAGATAACCAATGAATTGAATCGTCGCGAGACGGAACAATTCCGGGTGTGACCGAAGAAGCATGAGCGCACCGAGCGGATTCGCGCGGCGCAAAGCGAACGGTTTCCGGCGATCGCGCGGGAGCGATTCGGGGACGAACAGAAAACCGTAGAGCGCGTTCAAGAGGCTTAGCCCGCTTGCCACCCAAAACGGCAATCGCGGATCGGCGTTGCCGAGAATCCCGCCCAACGCCGGACCGAGCACAAAACCCACCCCGAACGCCGCGCCGATCATGCCGAAGGCTCCGGCCCTCTTCTCCTTCGGTACCACGTCAGAAATGTACGCCGTGGCCGTGCTGATGCTCGCCGCTGTGATGCCTGAAATCACGCGCCCGAGAAAGAGCCAGCCGATCGTCGGGGCCAGCGCCATCACCACATAGTCGAGACCGAGCCCGAGATTCGAGAGCAGCACGATCGGGCGGCGGCCGAAACGATCCGACAGAACTCCGAGAACCGGTGAGAAGATAAACTGCATCAGCGCGAAAACGGTTGCGAAAACTCCGAACCATTTCGCGGCGGTCGCAGCGTCTCCGCCCACGAACTGCAAGACGAGCTTGGGCAACACTGGCGCAATCAATCCGATCGCCAGCATGTCGAGGGTAACGGTGACCAGGATGAAAACGGCGGCGGCTTTGCGGGCTTTCATCGATCGGTCGTATCAGGTAGATGAAGATTCGGCGCCACGAATCCTAAGTTGTACCTGGCTGAGATGACGACAGAGAAAAACGAAAGCGATTATGTGCTGGGGACGCACGACGAGGAGATTGCCCGGCTCGGATTGCAGCATCGCATCTGGCGCTCGGTCGTGCTCGACTGCTGGCGGCGGGCGGGCATCGGCCACGGTGCGCGCGTCATCGACGTCGGTTGCGGGCCAGGTTATGCCACTGTGGATCTGGCGGAAATTGTCGGCCGAAGCGGAGAAGTGCTGGCGATCGAACGTTCCCCGCGCTTCCTCGAAGTCGCACGGCAGGCCTGCGGGGCGCGCGGCCTAACGAACGTGCAATTCCGCTGTGCCGATGTGATGCAGCAAGAGATCGGCGCGGTCGAGTTCGACGCCGCATGGTGCCGTTGGGTCGCATCGTTCGTATCCTCCCCGGCTGTCCTCGTGCAACGAATTGCGCGCTCGCTGCGGCTTGGCGGGGTAGCTATTTTTCATGAATACAGTGACTACCGCACGTGGCGTCTGGCTCCGCGCCGGCTCGCGCTGGAAAGTTTCGTCCATGAAGTAATGGAAAGCTGGCGCGCGAACGGAGGCGAACCCGATGTCGCCCTCGCGTTCCCCCAGCTCCTGCGCGCAGCCGGGTTGCGCGTCTTCGACGTTCAGCCGCGCGTTCTGGTCATTTCGCCGAGTGATTACGAGTGGCAATGGCCCGCAAGCTTCATCGAGATCAATCTGGCTAGATTACTCGAGCTGGGCCGGGTCACGGGCGAGTGGACGGACTCGGTGCGGCGGGAATTCGCGGAAGCCGCGGCCGACGCGACGACTTTACTGACCACTCCCATGTTCCTGGAAATCATCGCCCGCCGCGAATCATGAGAACCGCCGCGCGTTCGCTTCGGCCTCACCCAAAATTTGGCGCAATCCTCATCGCTGCGCTGGTTTGCACGACCGCGCTCGGAGGCGCCGCCCCGCAGAGTTCGATCCTTTTGAAACCGGAAGCGGTCTTTGACGGCGAGGAATTGCACCGCGGCTGGTCGGTCCTGGTTACCGGCGATAAAATCGCGGCGGTGGGCGCAACCGCAGGAACTCCAATTCCGGCGGATGCCCGCACGATCGACCTTCCGGGGCAGACCTTGTTGCCCGGTCTGATCGAAGGGCATTCGCACATGTTCCTGCATCCCTACAACGAGACGACATGGAACGATCAGGTCACCACCGAGCCTCTCGCGCTCCGAGTGGCTCGCGCCACCGTGCACGCGCAACGCACTCTCCTGGCCGGCTTCACGACCGCGCGTGATTTGGGAACAGAAGGCGCCGGTTATGCAGACGTTGGACTGAAGCAGGCGATCGATCAGGGCATCGTCATGGGTCCGCGTTTGGTCGTGGCCACGCGGGCGATCGTAGCGACGGGAAGTTACGGGCCGAAGTTTTCGCCGGACATTGAGGTGCCGCAGGGTGCGGAGGAGGCGAGCGGGGTGGAAGACGTGACGCGGGTCGCGCGCGAGCAGATGGGAAAAGGAGCCGACGTCGTCAAGGTTTACGCGGATTACCGGTGGAATAAAGACGAGGCGTCCCGTCCCACTTTTACCCAGGAGGAACTGAATGCGATTGTGCAGGTGGCG
>DASYVG010000205.1:0-1503 GCA_035937255.1 Chthoniobacterales bacterium
CGAAATTCTCGTCGATCTCATGATCTCGGCCTGCGGTATTGCCTACGACGAGGCCAGCCAGGAAATGGAGGTCGTCGAGATTCAAGGCGTTCCGATCCCGTTCGCAAATCCGCAGTTGTTGCTGCGGATGAAGCTGACACATTGGGAGAAGGACGCCGAGGATCGCGTGTTCCTGCACCGAAAAATCGCGGAGCTGGAAGGTCGCGAGACCTCTGCCGGTCTCGACCAATGACAAGCTCAACGCGGAGACCCGGCCGGCGAGGCTGGAAATACTCTCCCGGTCACCGTGCAGCCGGCGCCCGTTAATTCGTTGTGATCGCCGAAAACTCCGCCGATTCGCTTTCGGTTTTCTTTCTTTCTCAGGACGAGCAAACTGCCGATGCAGTCATAGCGCGGCTCACGGCGTTTCTCGCCGCCGCGAGGGAGACATTGGAGTTCTGCCTCTACGACATGCGCCTCAGTGACGCGTTGAAGAAGCAAATCGTCTCGGCCTTGCAGCAGCGCGCGGCGGCGGGCGTGAAGATTCGGATTTGCTACGATGGCGACAAGCCATTCGTGCCAAATCTGGCGGCGGGTCAGGACCCGGCGCCCGCCGGGACCGGCGCGTTCGTCCACTCGTTAGGCTACCCTTCTCGCCGCATCGCGGGAATGAAGTTGATGCACAACAAATTCATCGTCCGCGATCGGACCGCCGTCTGGACTGGCTCGCTCAATCTAACTGACAACGCCTTCACGTTGATGGAAAACAACGTCGTCCAGGTCGAATCGGCCCCGCTCGCGGCGTATTACCTGCAGGATTTCGAGCAGCTTTGGGAGAAGGAGAATTTCGAGGACACCGGCAACATTAAGACGGAGCCGGTCCCGCTAACGTTCGCTGGCCACCCAGCCACGGCGCGGGCAATGTTTTCTCCCGGGTGCGGTCTCGAGATCGATACCGAGATCGCGCGCCGCGTGCACGCCGCGCAACGGCGCGTGCGCATTTGCAGCTTGCTGATCAATTCCGGCACGCTCATCTCCGCGCTGACGGATTTGCTGAACGAAGGCCGCGTCGGCGTCAGCGGAATCTACGATCGCACGCAGATGGCCGACGTTTACCGGCAATGGCAGGAGGTTCCGCAGAATCGCTGGAAGATTCCGGCGCTGCGCGACGTGATCGCGCGCGCCAAGCTCGCCGGCAAGAACTCCACGCCTTACACCCCGACTGGCCGCCACGATTTCATGCACAATAAAATCCTGGTGATCGACGATACAGTCATCACCGGTTCTTACAACTTCTCGCGCAGCGCGCAGTATAACGCCGAGAACATCCTCTTTATCGAAAGCGCCGCACTCGCCGACACATACAGTGCTTACATCGATCACCTGATGGAGAAATATAGCGCATCGCAATAGAAGGATTTTTCGAACGCTAAGTTTTATAGGGTCTTTAATAAAGAGTATGGCCCTCCAAAAAACGTTGTTCGCCGGATTATTAGACAGTGTCTGAGCCGCGATGATGGAGTG
>DASYVG010000206.1:0-7607 GCA_035937255.1 Chthoniobacterales bacterium
AACTCTCGCGCAATTATCTTAAGGAATGGGGTGGCAACTGGCAGAAGGAGGCGCCCGAGCGCCTGGTTTATTTCGATCGGTATCAATCGGAGATTTTTCCCGAAGGCAACCAGCGCGTCGTGCTTCTAAGCCAGGTGATGCCAGCCAACAGCACGATCGGTTACGATGATCTCGCGTATCTGACGGTGAAAAAGGTGAACGACAAGGACGTCCGCTCGTTAGGCGACCTCGCGGAAGCGGTCAAGCATCCGATCAATGGCTTCATCAAGATTGAGACCGAGGAAGATCCCGGTCAGTTGGAACTCGAAGCGACTCAGATCGAAGCCGAGGCGCCGAGTCTCCAGCAGAATTACGGCATACCGTCATTGCAACGACTGGAATGACCGCGCGCGAGACGCGCGTGTTGTTCGGGGCCATCTTCGATTGGGACGGCGTCATCATCGATTCGGCGGCCCTGCACGAACGCAGCTGGCATGCTCTGGCCGATGAAATCGGCAAGAGCATCCCGCCGGGTAGTTTTCTCCGCGGATTCGGACGGCGGAATGAGCAAATCATTCCCGAGATACATGGCTGGAGCCAGGACATCTCCGAAATCGCGCGATGGTCGGAACGCAAGGAAGAACTCTATCGCTCGTCCCTCCGCTCCGCCGGCCTGGCCCCTCTCTCTGGTGTCCGAGAGTTTCTCACCGCATTGAAGGCTGCGGCGGTACCGTGTGCGGTTGCTTCTTCGACTCACCGTCTCAACATCGACGCGATTCTTGAGCTTCTCCATTTGGAAAGTGCATTCGAAGTTATCGTTACTGCCGAAGACGTCACTCGCGGAAAGCCCGACCCGGAAGTCTTTCTGGCCGCCGCCAGCCGTCTGCACCTGCCTCCTTCGAATTGTGTTGTCTTTGAAGACGCACATGTCGGCATCGCTGCCGCCCGAGCCGCCGCCATGACGGTTGTCGCAGTCACGACGACGCATGCCGAAGCCGAACTTGCAGACGCGAACTGTGTGGTCGACCGGCTCGATCGATTGACGGTCAACGAGATTCAAAAACTCGTTAGGCAGAAAGCCGCCCAGGGCAAAACCTCGATCAGTCGGTAACCCGGGTCGCGGCGGCGACCGGTCGCGGTCGCTTCAAGAACGCTGTCACTTCAGTGTCATAAGTTTCGAACGGGTCCCCCATGACGAGAAAGTCGCGGTTATCACACGCAATCGAATCCCAATTAATAACGTACGGCTGCTCGTGCGCCTGAAACCAGCGCACGGCGCGCGCTCGCCCCGCCGCGCGCGTATTCGACGGCGGCGAGCACATCGCATCTTTTCGGCGCACGGCGTCGTTCCACTCCCCGATGTGCTTCGCCGGCGTGATGCCGAAAAAGAGACCCTTCGCCGGGTCGATATCATGATACTCCAGATCGAGGCTTTGCAGCCACGGATCGCTCCACGCTAGCCCTTCCGCCTCTATGAACTGTTGCAGCAACCATTTCTTCGTGATCCAGTCGACTCCGCCGATCAGCGCCTCATGCCTTTTGCCTAGTGCATCGAGGGTGAAATTCCAATTCCGAAGGAGCCAGTCTGTATCCTCATCAGTGTTCCCAAGATATTTTTGAGCGAGCTCGTAAAAGCGCCATTGGACATCGAGACTTCCGATCGTCTTCCCAGTCTCGAGCGGGACCACCCAGCGACCACTCGCGTCGCGCGAGATATCTCGCGTCGCCTTGACCGCATCTTGCAGGACGAGGTTGCGCGGCAGGCGCCCCCTTTCCAAAAGTGAGAGCACGCATGCGGTCGTGCCAAGTTTCAGGGCAGTAGCGAACGGGCTTATGTTCGAATCGCCAATCAACAGATGTAGCCGTCGGTAGCGCCGATAGTCGGCCAGCGGCTCATCGCGCGCGTTGATGATGGCGCGATTGAATTGCACCCACTGGTAGATGTCATTGACGATGTGATCGGCTCGTTGGCTGAGCTGGAAATCGACCGGCGTCTCGGGATCAGCCGTTTCGAAGTCGAACGCGAGCGGATTAGCCTGACCGACGCGTCCCGCCCCGGCGAAGATCTGCCGTGTGGCCAGGAAGGCGAGAAGCGTACCGAGTACGGCGGGTGTGAATTGAGCTTCACGCCTCATCAAGTAATTTTCGTGACACCCGAAGGTGGCCCCCGTGTGGTGGTCCACGTTGTTTTTGATGAAGGAAACGCGATCAGCGACGCCCAACGCAGTCAGGCTCTGCTGTAATAGTTGATCACCGGCTACGTCATAGGCGACCGCGTCGCGCAAAGTCAGGCACTCGGGCGAGGCGTACTCGATGTGGCCCATATCGAGATAAACGCGACCGCCGTTGCACAGAAAACCACCGTTACCCGGGGGCTCTTCGTAATCGCGGTAGTGAAGATCGAGCACGCCGGCGTGAGCAACGCGGAAGAGGAAGTCCTTTACGCGCACGGGCCACGCATCATGCCCCGGGGGCGTGTCGCCGCCACGAATCAGGCACCCGTACTCCGTCTCAATCCCAACGATGCGCTCCATGCGTCACTCGATCATCATTCCAGTCGTGATCATAAACAAGCCGGGACGATGACGGAGCTGATGATCGTGAAGGATATGCTTGAAAAATTTCGCGGCGTTTTTCATTCTCTTTAAGCGATGAAGCAGTTACCGATGCGTAGTCCGGCCGCGAAAGTGGGAGGACTGTTTTATTTCGGCAGAATGTTGGATAAAATGCGCGCTCAGGCGAACGCTGAGCTGCCGGCCGACTATCAGCCGAATCTTGGCCGCGGCTTCGATAAATGGTGTGTCGATTTGCTGCAGATCGACTACGAGCTTCTGGTGCGACGCGTGCTGAAGGGCGGGAGCGACGACGAAATCTTGCAATGGGCATTCGAGCACGGCCGCCGACCGACGGAAAACGACATCTGGTTTTGGAACGAGTTTATGCGCAAGCGCGGCTGGTGCGACGACATCACGGAGGCCCTGCAACGGCGTAAAGAAGAAGCCGGCATGGGCAGCCGGTCCGAGATCGAGACAATGTTCGCGTTCATCGACGCGGATGAAGGCCGCTCGTTCGCGAACGCCGTCTAACCATCGCGGACTACGTCTATCGGGAGACTGCTGACGGCGCGGGCGGATGCGGAGGAGGAGGAGGCTGCATTCGTAACTCGATCCATTTCCACGCCCCGGCGCAAATGATTATTACCATGAGCGTCGCCGCAATCTTGCGACCAAGCGACGGCCGGCGGGCGTCCGATTGAACCGAATTATTCAGACAGAGTGTCGATCCGCTCCGCCAGGGCAAAATCAAGATCGGTCAGGCCACCTTTACTGTGCGTGGAAACGATCAAACGCACCTTGTTGTAGCGGATATCAATGTCCGGATGATGCTCTTCATCCTCAGCGACCTCCGCGACGCCCGTGACGAAATCAATCGCTTCCGAGAAGTCGTCGAACTCAAACGTTCGCTCGATATGTTTCTTCTCGAGCTCCCACTCGGGGATCTTTTTTAAGCGGGTTTTCAGCTCGTCCGCCTTGATCAAATCAGCCATTACCGGGAACGAGTAACATCCCAAATCGCTTTTGCAACGTGGAATCGCGCGGGTTCCCGACCGAGGCACCGTCAATCACATTTGGAGGATCAATCGGAGATTTTTCGGCGCATCAAAAACATCCTCGGCCGTGCGCCTGGCTTGCCGCTGAGCCGTCGGCCAATTTTTGAGGACCGATTCAATCCCGTCTTTTGCACTCGCCACGTCGTGGACGAAACGGAAGCCACTGTCCGCTGGCAGATACGCGACCGCGCCGGTATCCTCGGTGATGACGGGCCGCCCCGTCGCAAGAAAAGCCGCCGCCCGGTCGCTCACCCAGCCTGTCCGCCACGCGACATCAACGCCTTTGACGGCGGTGAATTCACCAATGCTCTTTCCAAGATAACGACGATATGCGCGCGGAGTTGCAGCTATTTTGTGCGGATTGACGACCGTCCAACCATGTCCACGCAGTCGACTCAGTTCGGGATCATCGGCGGTGATGTTCATGGCCAATTCGAAACCGACATCAGGTAAAGAGCGCGGCAGGTCCAAATATTTTTGGAACGCATGTTTCTTCGACAGGTCTGGAAACCCGCCGTCGACTTCGACTCCCCCACCCCAGTACCATTGACCGATCGTCGCAAATTTCTGACGCGCGGGAGCTGGCTCGAGTCGATAAAGCTCGCAATCAACCAGCGGGTAAAACGTGCGCCAGCGCAGCGGCGATGCGGGCAGACGACAATCAGGCGACCCGACATTCAACCCGATCGTGCAAAACTCGTGATGATGCGACTGACCCATTTCAAGTTTGGTCATCCAGTAAAAGACTTCGCTCGGATCCAGGTCGCAAAAAATTCTGCGCTCGAATTCGAGAAGAAACGGCGGATGGAAAGAATTGCTGAGATTGAGCAATACATTCGGCCCCGCTAATCTTGCGCGAAGTTCGCGCCGCGAAATTCCGATGGACTCGAAGTTGTCCATCTCATGTGCATCGGCAGGCGGATTCTGGTAGAGGAGGCAGTATTTGCCGGCTAAATCATACGAGCGGAGTTGACGCTGAAAGTGCCGGATATTCAGATGATCTTCGTCGCGGTTTTCCGTCGCCGGCAAGAGCTCCAGCCAGATGGCGTCGAGCCCGAGACGTCGCAACCCGAGCATCCATTGCAGAGGGACAGAAAAGTTTCCGCCGCCCTGGCGATACTTTGCCGCGAAACCGCAACCAAGAAAGACGGTCACCCGCGCAGAAATAACGTTCGCTTGATGTCCACAGATGGCCGGATCTGGTTCATTTGACGGCCATCGCTACATCCGCTAATTAGCTTCCCCTGAAGCGCCCGTAGCTCAACTGGATAGAGCATCTGACTACGAATCAGAAGGTTTGAAGTTCGAATCTTCACGGGCGCGGGTCTTCCCTCCACGAGGGGAAAACCATGTTCCCAAGGCTTTTTCAAGCCGTGCGAACGCCTTTCTTGAGACCTCTGATTGTCCCCAGTGCCAACGATTTGCTAAAGAATCGTGCTCCCGCAGAAAAAATCGCGTTTCAGCAAGAAAAACATGTTGTCGGCTAAAACCAGTCGAAACAGAAAAAGGTATGTGCGTAATGCCGGATACCGAAATTTCTATCGACCGGAAAACTTTCACGAAACCGCGAAGAGCTATTCCGGGGCGTTCGCGCTTTACGAGCGAGGTAAGTTTACTGAAGCCGAACAGCGTTTCCGTGTGCTGGCAGTGACAGAGCGATGCGCTGGGCTGGCTGCGGAACCGCCCGCGGAGTGGCGGGGTGTTTACAAAATGGAAGCAAAGTAGCTGCGACGTGGGCCGGTTTCAGGCTATTGGCGTGCCTGCCACAAGCGCGACAGCTGCCATCGCGCCGAGAAGCAACAGTGAATGTTTTGCAATATTTGATGTCATCTAACGAAACAAGATTAGTTGCCGTCACTAGCCGATAATTCTGCCTTGAGCACGATCTCAACGCCTTCGCGAGCGCCTTCAATTACCAACGTCTTTCCGCTCTTCGAAACCAGGGACCGCGCTTGCTCAATCATCCGATCAATCATGTCATCATCGTGACTTGGATCGTGGTGGAAAAGCAAAAGCTTGTGCACGTTCGCATCGAGCGCGAGCGAGACCACGCTACTGAGTGAACTGTGTCCCCATCCGACGTGTCGCTGATATTCTTCGTCGGTGTACTGCGCGTCCAGGATGACTACGTCGCAATCTTGCAGAAACTCGACCATTTTGGCCCGTTCGGCTGCTGCAAAACCGCGTGCTTCGTCGCCTTTTATCCCATCGTGCGCGGCGAGCTGCAGTTTGAGAGGTTCGTACGGTTCATTATCAGGCATGTACGCGATCGATTCCGCGCTGGTAAAGAGCCGGTAACCGGCGCAGATACCGGGATGATTGGCGAACTTTGACTGCACCTTCACTTTGCCGATGTGAAACTCCATATCCTTGAGCTCTTCGATCGCGAGGTGGCTCGGCAATTCCCGCAAACTGATGGGGAAAAACGGCGTCTCCATCTGGCCCGCGAGAATCGTGCCGAGACCAGCGCGCGCCCCTTCGTAGCCCAAGATCCGGATCAGATTCTTGCGGTTGTACGCAGGAGAAAAAAACGGCAGACCCTGGATGTGGTCCCAGTGTGTGTGCGTGATTAAAAGGGTCAGCTTGATCGTTTGCGATCCAAACTCTTGCTCTAGGGCGAGACCGAGGGCGCGGATCCCGGTGCCGGCGTCGAGCACAATGATTTCGCCGTCGGCGCGCACTTCCACGCAGCTGGTGTTGCCCCCATAACGAAGCGTCGACGGCCCGGGCACTGGAAGCGAACCGCGCACGCCCCACAGTTTCAAGCGCGGCGAGACTGACCGAACTTCCGCGGTGGATTCCGTAGCCGTTGGCCGGCGTAAAATTTTCGGCAGAAGCCGATCGATCGCGTCGCAGAGGAGTTCCCATGTGATTGGCTTGAGCAAATATTCGTCCGCACCGGCTTCCAACGCACTCGCGCGATCTACTGCATAATCTCGCCCGGAGATGACGATGATCTTTGTCGGTTGAAGCTGCTGCCGGATCGTACGACAAACTTGAAAGCCGTTGGACTTTGGCATTAGCAAATCGCACAAAATAACTTCCGGCCGATGCCGAACGGCGAGCTCAACTCCGGTGTCGCCGTCCCCGGCTTCCAAAACTTTCCAATCTTCCCGTGCGAACAGTTTTGCAATAGCGCGGCGGCTGGGGGCGTCGTCTTCGATGATTAATACGCTCGGCATGGAGGGAGGGCGGATCACAGGCCGCTTTCGTTTAACCCAACTCAAACCCAAAGGGTCGCGGCTGCGTTTGGCTTGCCGCTTTCAAGTTACTATCTTGGCTAAGCTAAGATCGGCCGGTCAAGGTTCTTTTCCAAAGGACCCGAAGCTGCGAAAGTTCCCGTGTCATCCAGGAGAGGACACTGAGCAATAGGCTCAATAATACGCTGAGGCCGCGGGCACAGTCACTTGGTTACTCGTTCCGCTTTCTCCATACTGGTTGTAAGCTCTCGCGGTGACATAATATTGGGTAGAAGTGGATAAACTTAACGAATAAGTGAGAACATTTTTCACATCCTTCGAATACTGGTAATTACCACTACCAGTGCCCCAATATAGCTTATAGCCGGTCACCGAAGACGTGGAAGATGCAGCCCACTTTAGCTTCACCGTTCTCAAGGAAGGTGTCGGCGAAGGTGTGGGTGAAGTGGTTGCAAGTGCCGAGATGCTAATAAAGATAAGGGCGGTGAACACTTGCGGCGCTTTGAGATATCTCATTTCGATAGAGGGTTTGTAGGGCTGTGCATTAGTGGTTGTCGTGAGTTCGGTCCGTTGATACCAGCGTAAACCATCTGAAACAAACAGTTTTCCTCGAAATCTATAACCAAATTGCGGGCCAAAGTGTCGGACCAGCTTACACTTTGTGCATAATTGAGGCTCGGAATAGCGTTCGCTACGATTATCGAAAATTCCATAAGTCTAATTCGCCATATATGTTACATGTCCTAAACGTAAACCTATGCGATCTATGGCACGCTATAAGCTTTATGGAGTGTCGACTTCAATTCACCCCGGGGACA
>DASYVG010000207.1:0-3223 GCA_035937255.1 Chthoniobacterales bacterium
GAACTTGCTGTCGTAAAAGAGATGGATGCCGCAGAGCCGCGCTTTGACCGTTACGTTGCAGACGTCCCACGCATACTTTATTCCGTTCACGTGGCAGATCTCATCACCGTAAAACGTCGGGATTGGGAGCTCCGTGATCCGCAGCTGTTTCAGGACGAACTGAATGATAATTTCAGTATCGAAATGGAAATCATTTGTATTTTTCTCGAAGGGCACCTGCGCAAGCGCGGCCGTCGAATACAGTCGGTAACCGGAATGAAATTCGGACAGTTTTGTGCCGAGCAGCCGGTTTTGAAATTTCGTCAGCACCTGGTTACCGAGCCATTTGTAAGCCGGCATTCCGCCGGCGCGGGCCGCTCGTTTATCGATCATGCGCGAACCGAACACCGCATCGGCTTCGTCGGCGAGCAGCGGCGCGAGGAGAGCGGGCAATTCTTCCGGCGCGTACTGGCCGTCGCCGTGCACCAGCGCGACGACATCAAAGTTGTTATCGATCGCGTAGCGGTAACCGAGCTTTTGGTTGCCGCCGTAACCCTGATTTTCCGGGGTTCGTAAGACAGTGATTTTAAAGGCCGAGTTTCGCTGCTGAAAACGGACCCCGTTACGAAAAGTGGCGTCTCTGGAAGAATCATCGATAATCAGGACCTCGACATCCGGTGTGTGCAGATTGGCCGGAATGCGGCTCAGGACCTTCTCAATCGTGGTTTCGGCGTTGTAAGCGACGACAAAAACGAGCACGCGCTTGCCGCCTAAATTGATAGCATCCGGCGAATTGAGCTCCGACTCATTGACGGACATGCTCCACTGGAGAAGCAAAAGTCGGGCCGCCGACGTCCACACTTCTGTATATCCAGAGCCTGCTGGGCTCTACCGTTCCCAACAAAGAAAACCCGTACGATCCGGAAGCCGTCCACGCATCTGGAAACATCAAATAGCGATAGCCAGCCTCCTTGAGAACGGGGTGATCTGCAGCAACGAAGACCATGTAAAAATCCGGATAAACCAAATGAAAACTGATTTCGCTGCGGTTTTTCGGATTCTCACAGGCGATGTTCGCGTAGCGGTTGTAAATAAAATCGCCGTTGCCTGTGGAATCGATGCGACGAAGCAAAGGCAACTCGGGCAAGATCTTCGTGCCATTAAGCACCGGCGCACCGGTCGCCTTGACTAACTGCGCGAAGTAGCGGCTATGATAAACAATCCATTTCCCCTCCGGATCGGCTGATCGAATCTTGTCTATCGCTTTGAAGGCATTGGAATCCAAAAGCGGAGAAAGACCCCGCATAATTGGATTGATTCCGGCGTTACTGAAAATCAAAAGCGCACCGAAAAAGGCGGGCAGCCATGGCCGCATTTTCTCCCAAAAGAAAAGAGAAATGATGACCGCATTAATCGCCAGGGCGGAACCCGGTTGAAGCCTGTCGACAAAGAAAACCCCGTGCTGGATGCTCATCGCTCGTAGCGAGATTGCCATTGCTAGGCACGCGATTAAACCAGCCGCAATTGCGCCGACGTTCGTGAAGATACGCGTCCTATAACGGTCCAGAAATAGGCAGCAAAAGAGAACATTTGCCAGTCCAAGCCCGAGCAACGCACGCGGGCCGGTGACGAATGAAAGGAACGTCCCGTGGAGCAGCCAGCCGGGAAGCGGAACTACGCAATACAGGCTTAAGTAAATGAGATAAATCGCCAGCGCCGCGAACAATGGCGAAATACTCGTTCGCAACCGCCAGCGCGCGATGATTACAGCCACCACGGCCAGCGGCCACATTGGATAAAAATTGCTCGCCTCGCAAATGTTCTCATAAAACGCCGGACTCACCTGTTCGACTTCAAAAAAACCGGTCAATCCGGAAAATAATTTAGGGAAGGACAGCTCTCCGCCCGCACTACGGCGAGAGCCGGGATAAGCAGTCTGCGCAACCAGTGCGAGTGTCGATCGGACATCGATCCAAAACGGAATCAGGACCAACGCCACAGCGGCGATTGCTACGCCAAGCAAGATCGCGGCCCGCGGACCGGAGCCCCGCTTTGCCTTGGGCCTACTTTCGAGATATGCGCCGATGAGGAGAGCGACTGCTAGGAGCAACAATGGAACCTGGTACGGGGGATAAAGACAAAGAACGAAATTGACAGCAAAAAATACAAAGCCTCCAAGCGCGATCGTAATCCGCCAGGGATTCCACTCCCGGAAAAACTGGATCGCGCAGCCGATGCACATGGCCCAACTCGCAACCATTTCCGGAAGCATTGCGGGCGAGGAAAACCACCACTGTGTGTAGCTCGAAAAAAAAATCCAGACCGCTCCGAAAATAACGAGCGCTCGACTGCGCACACCCAGCTGCCTCAGCCACCACCCGACCGCCAGCAGCAACCCGAATACCTTACTGCACCAGTAAAACGAAAAACCGCGTTCGAAATCGAAAATGAAAAAGCCCCAGAGTTGTGGGCGAAAGAATGTCGTGTAATAGGCGACCGGCACGCTCATGAGAAGGGGCGCTCGAGCCGCACCAAGACTGGAATTCTCGATCGGGAACGGTGGCCTTTCACGCGCCTGGGAAAGCATTGAGGGCGTCCAAACGCTCCACTCATCAGCACGGATTTGTTTCGGCGATGAAAACAGAAGGCCGCGGGGGATGCCGGGCTCGAGGAGCAAATGACGCCACATCCCGACCGAAGAACCGTTGAGTTTTAGCGCGACGCAAAAGCAGAACAGGGCGACGATGGCTAAACAAAACCACCGTAAAACGTGGAACTTTTTGGCTGCGACTGCATCATCCGTGCTCATTGAAGCAGCCGGTGGATGCAGAGATCGCGCCAAACGCGCTATGAAAACAAACGGGACGCAAACTACTGACCGTTGCGACCAGCGGACACTTTCTTGCCCAGTACGGAATTCGCGGTCGCGAGCAGCGCTTGATCGTCGTTGTCGTTTAAGCCGCGCAAAAATCCGCGCATCTTCCGGAACGATCGCCGCAAAAACAGATCGGCTGCTCTCTGGTTGCCGCCGGGTCCACTTCCATTCCGGCTCCCGCTCTGCAGCTCGGAATCCAGCCTGCTCAGCACACACGCCGAGGCGAACATTTCCATCGCCGCACCCGCGATGCGTTCCTGCACCAGCTGCATCTCCAGAATCGGCTCGCGGTACTGAATCAAAGCGCGATTCACTGTCAGGTTGAAGCGCCAGATCGCGCGGCCGAGCTGCCCGGCATAGCCCCGCAAA
>DASYVG010000208.1:0-5894 GCA_035937255.1 Chthoniobacterales bacterium
GAAACGGCGGCGCCAGATCCGGTCTCCGCCGATCAGGCGGGCGCGCTCATTCTCTTCGGTGCGCAAATTCAGGATCCCTCATTGCAGACTTCCCTGCCGCGAACGGGCCGCGCTCAATAGGCGAGGTTCGGACCGAGCCACTTCTCGACGGCCGGAAGAGGCATCGACTTCCGCAGCGCGTAATCGTGAATTTGATCACGCGCGACTTTGCCGACGCCGAAATATTTCGCCTGAGGATGCGAGAAGTAGAGCCCGCTCACGCTCGCGCCCGGATGCATTGCGAAGGATTCAGTCAATTTGATCCCAGTCTGAGCTTCGGCGTCGAGCAGTCGAAAAAGCGTTTCCTTTTCGGTGTGATCCGGTGACGCCGGGTAACCGGCGGCAGGCCGAATCCCGCGATATCGCTCGCGAATCAGTTCATCGACCGTCAGTTGCTCGGCGCGACCAAAGCCCCACGCGACTCGGGCCTCTCGGTGCAGGTATTCCGCGAACGCTTCTGCCAGCCGATCCGCGAGCGCTTTCGTCAGAATAGCGTTATAATCGTCGTTGCTCTCCGCGAATTTCTTCGCCAGTTCGTCGGCGCCGTGGCCGGCCGTGACCGCAAACCCGCCCAGGTAATCGCGCAAGCCGACCTCCTTCGGTGCAATGAAATCGGCGAGTGAATGGTTCTGCTGCCCTTGAGGTTTTTGCATTTGCTGACGCAAAAAATGAAAACAAGCAATGGGACCGCGCCGTTCCTCGTCTGCATAGATCTCGACGTCGTCCTCAACAGAATTAGCAGGCCAGAACGCGTAAACCCCGCGTGCTTTGAGCGAACTGTCGCGGACGATTTGCCCCAGCAAATCCTGCGCGTCATCGAAAAGTTCGCGTGCCTGCCGGCCAACGACAGGATCATCGAAGATCGCCGGGTAACGCCCGCGTAATTCCCATGTATGAAAAAACGGCGACCAATCGATATAAGGGATCAATGTCGCCAGTTCAGGTTCGAGACGTCGTGCTCCCAGAAACTCCGGCCGTGGTGGCGCGTATCTTGACCAATCGATCGAGGTGCGGTTTGCACGCGCCGCCTGTAGAGCGAGCGATTTATTCTCGCTTGATTTCGCGGCGTGTTCTTCACGCAGTCGTGCGTGGTCGGATCGGGTCTGCGCATGAAAATTATCCTTGAGCTCTGAGTTCAGGAGGTTGTTCACCACCCCGACCGCGCGGGACGCGTCGAGCACATGGACGCTTCCGCCCGAGTAATGGGGTGCGATTTTAACCGCAGTGTGAGCACGGCTGGTGGTTGCGCCGCCGATCAAAAGCGGCAGATCAAACCCTTCGCGCTCCATCTCCTGCGCCACATGCACCATTTCATCGAGCGACGGTGTGATTAGTCCGCTCAACCCAATGACGTCCGCTTTTCGTTCGCGCGCCGTTTCGAGAATCCGGGCGGCGGGCACCATTACCCCAAGATCGATGACTTCGTAGTTATTACATTGCAGGACGACGCCAACGATGTTTTTGCCGATGTCGTGCACGTCTCCTTTCACCGTAGCCATCACGATGCGCGCTTGCGGTTTTGCATTCGCAGCCTTCTCCGCCTCCATGAATGGCATCAAATACGCGACTGCTTTCTTCATCACGCGGGCACTCTTCACGACCTGCGGCAGGAACATTTTGCCCGCGCCGAAGAGATCACCCACGACGCTCATTCCAGCCATGAGCGGGCCCTCAATCACATCGAGCGGGCGCTTGGCTTTCTGACGCGCTTCTTCGGTGTCGGCTTCGATGAAATCAACGATGCCTTTGACGAGAGCATGCGAAAGACGTTCACCGACAGATTGTGTGCGCCACGCTTCATCTTTGCTGGCCACCTTATCTTTTGCTTTCACGGAATCGGCGAAGTCGACCAGTCGCTCGGTTGCGTCGTGACGCCGATTTAACAGCACGTCTTCCACGCGCTCGCGCAGTTCGGGCGCGATCTCCGCGTAGACGGCCAACTGTCCTGCGTTCACAATTCCGATGTCCAGTCCCGCCTGGATGGCGTGGTAGAGAAAGGCAGCGTGCATGGCTTCGCGCACGCCGTTGTTCCCGCGAAACGAAAAGGAAACATTGCTGATCCCACCGCTGACGCGAGCGCCCGGCAGGTTTGCTTTAATCCAGCGCGTCGCCTCGATAAAATCGACCGCGTAACCGCGGTGTTCCTCCAAGCCCGTCGCCACCGTCAGCACATTCGGATCGAAGATAATGTCGTTTGGCAGAAAGCCGGCGCGATCCAGCAGGAGTCGGTAGGCGCGCGAGCAGATTTCGGTCCGCCGCGAGAAGGTGTCGGCTTGTCCACGTTCGTCGAAAGCCATTACGATCGCGGCCGCGCCGTATTGCCGCACGAGCTTGGCCTCGCGCAGAAAATCCTCTTCGCCATTCTTGAGACTGATCGAATTCACGACACACTTGCCTTGAACGCATCGCAAACCGGCTTCGATCACACTCCATTTCGAGCTGTCGATCATGATTGGCAGGCGCGAAATTTCCGGTTCGCTGCCGATCAGATTGAGAAACCGCGTCATGGTCGCGGCCGAATCGATCATCCCTTCGTCCATGTTAACGTCGAGAATGTTCGCGCCGCTTTTGACCTGTTGGCGTGCGACCGTCAACGCAGCGTCAAAGTCGCCTGCGAGGATCAGTTTAGAAAAGCGCGGTGACCCCGTAATGTTGGTGCGTTCGCCCACGACGATGAAGCCGGATTCGCGCGTGATCCGAAGTGGCTCCAGTCCCGAAAGTTCAAGCGGCTCGTTTTCCGGTTTCGCTTCCGTCAGCGGGAGAGCGCGCGGTGGAACGTCGCGCACCGCTTCGGCAATGGCGCGAATATGATCTGGCGTCGTGCCGCAACAGCCTCCCACGAGATTGAGCCAGCCATTCGCGGCCCACTCGCGCAGCTGCGGAGCGAGCGACTCCGGTGTTTCTGGAAAGCCGGTTTCCGAGAGAGGATCGGGCAGCCCTGCGTTCGGGTATGCCGTGGTGAAGGCGGCGGCCGTGCGTGCGAGTTCTTCGATGTAGGGCTCCATCTCAGCCGGTCCGAGCGCGCAATTCAGTCCGACCGTCAGAGGATTCGCGTGTGCGATGGAAACGAGAAAAGCTTCGACAGTTTGGCCACTGAGAGTGCGCCCCGAACGATCGGTCACCGTGCCGGAAATCATTAACGGAACACTTGCTCCAGATGCTTCGAAAATCTCGTTGATCGCGGCGAGCGCCGCTTTCGCGTTCAGCGTGTCGAAAATCGTTTCCACGAGGAGCAGATCGACTCCGCCTTCCAGTAACCCGTGCACCTGATCGGCATACGCGCGGCGGATTTGTTCGAACGTCACGGCTCGAAAACTCGGATCGTTCACGTCGGGGGAAAGCGAAGCGGTAACCGGCAAAGGACCCAGCGCGCCGGCCACGAAGCGTTGCCGCCCATCCTTCTCCGCGATGCGATCCGCGGCGTGGCGCGCGAGTTTCGCTGCCGCCAAATTCATTTCGTGAACTAGTTCACGAAGCGTTCCATCTTCCACCACACCTTGAAAAAACTCGGGATCCTTGCGACCGTTCTGCGGCTCTCCCTGGAAGAGAAAATCATGCAGGCCAAGGGTCGTGGCGCTGAAGGTCGCCGTTTCGATCAGATCTGCGCCGGCCGCGAGGTACTGCTCGTGAATTTCGCGCACAATTTCCGGCTGCGTGAGGAGGAGCAGCTCATGATTGCCCTTCAGGTCTTTCCCAGTCCAATCGCGGAACCGCGTGCCCCGGTAGTCTTGTTCGGTCAGCTTGTAACGCTGGAACATCGTTCCCATCGCGCCGTCCAGGACGACGATGCGTTCGCGCATCAGGCGCGCGAAAGGATGAAGGAGATTGCTCGCCATTGGTGGACAACTAAATGCCTGCTTGGCCGCGATTCAACTAACAAATCTACGTATCATGATACGTAGATATGTTTAAGCACTGCAGGTGGCGGCGACTGGGAGTGCGCGCTATATCCCGGCGAGTATGCGGAACCGCCCCTCTTCCCGCAAGGCATCCCATTCCGGCTCGGCCCGCAAAAGTCCCGCAGTCGGTCCACCAGGTTGTGTCACCAGGAATTTCAGCAGATCGAGAGCAGCGCTCCGCTCGCCGGCCTGCGCGAAAATCGCGGCGAGGTTAGTGGCGAGAATCACGCCATCGAGTGCATCTTTCGAAACCGGCAGCATCTCCGAGGCGCGGCGCCCATCTCGAAGTGCGTCCTCCCTCCGGCCAAGCGCAGACTTGACTAGACCAAGCATCGAGATGGTTTTCGCCTCGTGAGGCCATTGCCGGGCATCCGCTTCGACTGCGTCCAAGGCCGTGGTAAAGAAGTCGTGCGCGGCAGTGGCGTCACCCCGGCCTTTGGCGATCAAGCCTTGGTACCAGGAACGTGGGACCGTGTATCCATCGAGCGCCCCGGCGACGCCGCTGAGTCCGTTGTCGTTGAAGCGCTCGCGCGCTGAGCCCAGCAGGCGGCGCTCGGCTTCGTCGTAATCTTTTCTCATCAGAGAAATGCGAATTGCTATCGTACTGACGGCGCCGCCGGGATCGAAGGTTGGCGGAACTTCTCGCAGGGCCGCGCGCATCCCGTCTGTTTCTCCATTCATCCGCAAGGAAAGAGCAGCGCGCCCCAGCGAGAAAAAATGTGCGTCGGGCGATACTTCCAAACCTTCTCTGATGGCGTGCTCCGCTTCCGGATACCGGCCCAAATAGCTGCACGTTTCGAGCAGATTCCAAATGGCGGCGACGTTTCGCGGATCTAGTTGCCGCGCCCGCTCGAAGTTTGCGATCGCCTCCTTCCATCGTCCCTGACGTCGATCGATCACACCTAGGCCCCCCGGCACCTCCGAGTCGTTAGGCGTGGCGTCGGACGCCAGGGCGAATTCCTGGCGCGCCCGGTCGTAGTCTCGCCCGGCGTAATAATGATAAAACCCGAACGCGAGATGGGCATCGCCCAGATCAGGCTGCAGTTGCAGGGCGGTCTCGGCGGCTGCCCGCGCTTGCGCGAGACGAGCAGACCGTTTGTCATAGCCAAACCAGTAGAATTCGGCATGAATTCGTGAAGCGAGACAATAGGCGAGCGCGAAATTCGGATCGCGCTCGATCGCCCGCTGGAGCAGCGGCAAGGCTTTCTGACCGTTTTCCTGCGCATCACCGATGCCGCTCCACTGGAAGAAGGTGCGCGCGCGGGTGTAGAGATCGTACGCTTCTAAATCGCTCGTGGGTCGCACCTGCAATTGCGCCTTCTCTTGCGGCGAAAGGCGCGCGCGCAGCGCGTTCGTGATCTGTTCCGCCAGTTCGCTTTGGATTGCGAACAAATCTGTCAGATCGCGATCGAACGAATCCCCCCAAATATGCGCATCGGTTTGCGCATTGATCAATTGCGCATTCACTCGCACCCGATTGCCAAATCTCCGGACCGTGCCTTCAAGAATGTGCGCCACGCCCAAAACGCGCGCGATTTCACGGAGGTTCCGCACGCCGGTTTTGTATTGTTGGACCGACGTCCGGCTAATCACCTTCAAATCTGCGATTCTGGCCAGACTGGTCAGAATGTCGTCATGCACGCCGTCCGCGAAGTAGGTGTTCTCCAGGTCGTCGCTCAGATTTGCGAAGGGCAAAACCGCGATACTTTTTTCCGGTGCGAATGGCTGGGGCCCCGACAATCGCGCGGGGGAGGGGACCGATCTGTCGGTTGCGCTGACGAGGGAACCGTCGTCCGCGATGTCTTCCGTGCGCTTGATGCCTTGCGGCGTAAGATCGAATGCCCACGAGAGCAGGAGCGCGACGGGGAATCCGAGCGCGAGCAGGCAGATGACCAATCTGACCGCCCAATTTGGAATCTCGAAGAACGGAAAGACTTGCGTGGTGATCTGGACTAG
>DASYVG010000209.1:0-6773 GCA_035937255.1 Chthoniobacterales bacterium
CGTAGATTAAAATTCTGTCCAGACTGAGCGAGCGTTCCGGTTGCTCCGGAAAGCTCATCAACACGGAAGATCGTGCGGCCGCTAATCTCCGAAACGGCGCAAGGAACGATGACATGATTCGGGAGCTTCCAACGCCGGCTGGTCCGCTCCAGACAGCGCAAGTTCTTGGTATCGGGTTCAAACGAGACGAGCATAAAGTCGGGGCGAACAGCGGCGCAATACCAGCCAAAGAATCCGATGTTCGCTCCGACATCCCAAAAAACGCCTGACGGCGTTTCCGGCAGCGCCTTTAGGACCGCGGTAAAAGTCTCTCTCACGGACGATTCCTGCGCCCCGCCGTCCGCGATCAGCGAAGCGTGCGAGAGCAGTCGGAGGGAGATTGGCTGCGGGAAAGACGGAATCCGGCGCGAGATGATCGGATCCAACGTGCGAATCATCGTACGGAAGAGCGGTTGTTTGCGCAACGCATGCAGAACGTGCAAGCGGCGTCCCAACTTAACGAAGGAGTCCACAAATCCTTCCTGGTGACCGTCACCGCGTCCGCAAAACCCGACACGGATTTCCCGCCGCGATCGCGTTTTCCGGAACATCCTTTGTTACGACAGAACAGGCGCCGATTACCGCACGTGCACCGATTGTCACCCCCGGCATGACGAAGGCCCGGGCGCCCACAAAGGCGTCCGGTCCTATCGTGATGTTTCCGGTCACGAGCGGCATGCCGGATTGAGCGAAGTCGTGGCTACCGGTGCTTAAGTAAGCTTCCTGCGCGATGGTCGCCCCGGCGCCGATCTCGATTAAGCCGAGGCTGTAGGCGTTGGCCCGGTCGCCCAGGCAGGCACGGTCGTGCAGGGTGAGATTCCACGGGATTTCAACGCGCGCGCGCTGATGAACGAACGGCGCGCCATCGATCTTCGCGCTAAAGACACGGAGCCAGAAGAGCCGCCAGGGATTCGCCGGTTTCGGTGTCCAGCGGCAGAGAACGAACCAGCAGAACTCCCAGAGCACCCGCAAGAGGCGTTCGTCCAGCGTCCATGGGGACTGATAAGCCGATGTCTGGTTTGGATTAACGATCTGCGGCTCAGCCATGTTCGTGTGCGATCAACAGTTCGAAGTCAGCGAGGAACTGATCCGCGACCTGCGGAAGAGAATACTCAGCGGATTTCCTGCCACCCGCGGCAGCGAATTGCGACCGCCAGGTTTCGTTGGCGACCAGGGCCGCAAGCTTCGCTCGCAAAGCCGCTGCGGGATCCGATCCGCGGTGATTAAAAACGCTGCCCGTTTCCCCATCGCGGATGAAATCTTTAAAACACGCGAGATCCGAAACGACCACGGCGCAACCGTGCGCCATCGCTTCTAGAGGCGCCAGACCAAACGACTCCCCCTTTTCGGCGAGCGATGGATAAGCGAAGATCTGCGCCTGCCGGTATTCATTCGACAAAGCGACGGGATCGAAAATCGCGCCCCGGAATTCTACTCTTCCTGCGGCGCGAGTGGCGGAGCGCCGGAGTTGATCGAGATATCGTTTACCGCCGCCGCCGTATCTGTTCTCCGTCGGACCGACGATGATCAGATTCCACGCGGAGAAGAGCGGCGCGGCGGCGTTGGCAAACGCGTCGATCAGAAGGTGCACGCCCTTTTCCGGATGAACTCGACCGACGAAGAGGATGTTTTTCTCGCGTTCAACTGTCGCTCGCTCACCAGTGGAGCCGTTCGTTTCGAGGCGTGGGTACGGAATGGCGACAATCTTTGCTTCGAGCTCCGGCACCTCTTTCGCGACTGCGTTCGCGACGGCGCGCGATGGCGTCTGGAGTCGAGCCGCATGTTTGTAGAGACACATCTGCCGTTTCGGGAATCGACCGATGTGAACGTATAGTTTTCCCAACCGCGAATTGCGCAGAAACAACGGGAGCCAAAACGTGTTCGTCACAATAATATCGGCCCTGGGTAGTCTCCGCTTCGTTCGGACTGAATAGACGAGGTCGAAAAATTTCAACCAAAGGAGCGATGCCGGGGTGTCGAAACCGGCAATGCGCAGATGCCGGACACCTTCGATCGTCTCCTTCTCCGGCAATTGCGGGAGAGCCCGCGAGATTTGCGTCACTTCGTGCCCACGCCGCGCAAACTCTTGGCCTAGTGCAAACCACACCTTTTCGACCGCTCCTCCCATAATTGGGGGGACGGGCAGGAAGGCGCCGAGCACAATCGTGATTTTCATATGGCCGCTGCCTCATTTAGGATCGTCAACAACGACCCCGCTGCGCGATTGATTTCGAAACGCGACTCGAAACAGCGTCGCGCATTGCCGCGCATCTCCGCGCGGACTTCCCCGGTCGTATGCAGCCAGCGCTCGATTAACCGTTTCGTTCCCGAAAGATCGTCGCTTTCTACGAAGCCGGCTTCGTCCGCATCGATCTCACGCCAAATATTGACGCGGTTGGAAATGAGAACCGGCACACCAAACGAAAGCGCTTCCGCCACCGCCATGCCGAAATTCTCCTGGTGGGACGGCAGAATGAAAGCAGCGGCTGCGGCGAATGCGCTACGCTTTATTTCACCTTCCAACATTCCAGTAAAGACGATCCGCCGGTCCAAACCGGTGGCGCGCACCCGCAACTGCTTTTCCCATCTAATTTGATCAGGGCCGGCGAGCACGAGTGACAACCGTTGCTCTGATTTGGTGAATTGGGAGAACGCATCGATCAAAATGTCGCAACCTTTTTTCGGATGAAGCCGCCCGAGGAAAAGCAGGATGCACGTGTCTCGGAGCGTGGGATATTTTTCCAGGAAACTGTTGTTTGGCCTCGCCTCCTCCGTTGTGGACGCTTCAACCCCGAGTGGAGAAACCTTTTCTCGAGCGCGGTAGAGCCAGAAAGATTTCCGCGCTTCGAGACGTTCTTCTTCGGAGGTGAAGATAACCGCGCGCGCGTCGCGTAAGACGCGATAATCCGCCCAGGGCCAGGAGAGCCATTTCTTCAAATGTTTCAGCGGAAAAGTACGCTTAAACCAGGGATCGAGCATTCCGTGCGGGAAGACGTAATATGGGGTGGAGCTGTGCGCGAAGCGCCGCCACGCGGAGAAGCTCAGGTACTGCCAGATGCCGTGAACGATAACCCGGTCGAAGCGGTGGCCATGTGCGCGCAGCCACGGGCGCAATCTTGGCGAATAACGATAACTCGTTAGGCCAAGGCCCAAGGGATGAATCCGCAGCGCAGTTGATTGTGCCCAGGGCGCCAGCACGTCATCGAGCGTGACAACCTCCACCTCATGGCCGCGTCGCACCAGAGCAATGCTGAGCGACAGAACCGCGCGGGCCACCCCGCCGCTGCTCGGATCGAGCGTCTGCACCATCTGCAGGATCTTCAAAGGCTAGGAATCAAAGCCAGTCGTGCGCCCGAAGGCCGGTGGAAAAACGACGTGTCGGGCGAGTTAAGAAAATGAAAAAAAATCAAGATGTTGCCGAGAGCAAAGCAAGTTGCTGTTTAACCGTCTCAAGAACTTCAGCAACGGTAATCGATAAGATGCATTTACCGTTGATCTGACGGCAAGGACTCGCAGAACAAGCGCTGCAAAGATTCTCGGCCACGAGAATTCTATTTCTTTCCCCGCGAGGAAACCATTGTCCGCGCGCAGCGTGCGCAGCGAAGAGCGCTACGCACGGAGTTCCGACCGCCGCCGCCAGATGCATCGGGCCGCTGTCATGGCCGACAAACAAGGCGGCCTTTTCGAGAATTGCGGCGCTCACGCGCGGTGAAGTTTTCCCGCAGAGGTTCGCCGCCGTTCCTTTCCAGAGAACGAGAGATGAATCGACCGTTTCCTGCTCGTCTTCTGCACCCAAAGCGAGAATTGATAAGCGGGGATAAAAATTTGAAAGCTGCGTCAGCAGTTGTTTCCAGTTCTCTGGCGTCCAATCTTTCACGGAAAGTTTTGTGCCTGGGCTAATCGCGATAAATGGCGAAACGATTTCAGTTTCACCGAGGAGCCGGTCCGCTTCGCTTTTTTCTTCGGGAGTGAGGCGAAGGTCCCAGGAATTCGAATCGCAAAGATTTACTTGTCCTAAAGGGCGCAGCCTTCGGGCCAGCCGGACCGATTCCGCCTCGTAAAGACCGCTCGCAGTTTGGGCAACTTGCAAGTCTTCTCGTCGAAATGGCACGCCGATAATTTTTGGAATTCCGCACCAGCGGAAGAAAAAATAATCGCGCACGCTGTTCCACAAACCGCGTGCCGCACTGAGATGAATCACCAGATCAAACTTTCCTGCGCGTAGGCGATGGCGGAGTTTTAAAATCTCACCGAAGTGGCGCAGCTCAATTGGATAATCGAGCGCTTGATCGAACAATCCGGAACCGTCAAGGACACTCGTCAGCGGGGCTGCTTTCGCCTGCACCGGACGATTTGTGAGAATGCTGATGTGCGCTGACGGAAATGCGCTGCGGATCAGGTGAAAACAAGGCAGCGCGACAACGGTATCGCCGAGACTTCCCAAGCGGTAGATGAGAATTCGTTTCGCGGGATTCATCAAAAAAGCGCCACGGCCTCGTCCTTAAAGCAGCCGCCGCGCACTCCTCGCGGCATCCTCTTCGTTGAGTCCCGAACTGCGTTGCTGGTGATCAGGAAGGTGATCGCCGATCAAGAGAACCATTGCTTCGATCCTGCGTCACGCGCGGACCGTGCAGGCGGTCTGCGTAAACAGAGCGACCACGCATCCGTTGGTCGCCGTGCGTGCCCGGCGATGGCTTCGCCGGGCGGGCGGAAATCTCTTTCGCGTTCCCCTTGGAGCGGGTGGCGGCGAGACAAAGCCCGCCAAAAACAACGGCGAAGCCAAGACTGGTCGGCTGTCCGAATGGCCCGTTCGCGATCACAAAAAAGCCGGCGCTGAACAAGAGAATCGGCAGCATCTGGCCAGCATTGAGGGCGCGAAGGCTCAGGTAACCAAGATGAGCAGCCAGCAGTATTCTCCAGATGAGGAAGGCGGTGCCAAAAAGCGAGCCGCTCTCTAGGAGCACCCGCGCCCATTCGCCCTCCGCGAGCAAAAAGCCCGCGCGACCGGTGAGAAACTGCGCCCCGACGTTGGTCCCGACGCCGAGGCCATATCCGAAGAATGGCACGCGGCCGACGAGCTTAAATCCTTCGGTGAAACCGGAAAGCGTTCGCTCGATCAACCCCCCCGCCACGGTGCTCTCGGTCCCCTCCGCTGCGGTGGCGAATCTTTCCGAAAGCACGGCTGCGCCTTCCTTGAAGATTGGCAGGTGGGAAATAATCAATCCGGCAATCACGACGAGAACGAGCGTGCGGCCAAACTGATTCACGGACTGTGGCCGGAGCAGAAAAATCACGCCGATTGTGAGGATCACGACGATGACGGAGACGACGAGCCCTCGGCTGCCGGAGACAGCCACGGCAACCACGATGGCCGTTCCCGCGCCGAAGAGCAGCCAGTTCTTGTAGGGAAAGCGAGTTAGCGCGCCGTAAAGAAGAAAGGCGGCCGCGCCGCTCACATAATAGATCGGTCCAGAAGCAAAGGAGAAGCTGCCCGGCGGCCGAATCTTGCCGCTGCCCGCGGTGATTTGCTCCGCCTCTCCCAAACCGGCCGTGCGATTAATAAACGCGTCGGGTGAAGCTTTGAATTGATACACCATGAGGAGTCCCATCGGAATCATGAACAACAGCATCCACCAGCCAACTTTCTCAACGTCCTCGTTGTCGAGGACTGCGCCGATCACAAAGATGAGCGGCAGATGAAAGAAATTCGCCCGGAAGCCATAACCAGTCACCAATGCCGACACTCCCCAGGGGATATAAGGCTCGAGCACCAGGACCCCGGCGAGAAATGACAGAACCGCGATCACGCCGAGCGAGATCGCGAAGCGCCCGCACGGGAAAACGCGGGCTCGTAATGCGAGGATATAGATCAGAATCACCACGGGATCGCGCACGATGAGGAGTGGATTGGAGAATTGCGGTACGATCCATTTGCGCAAAGCGCCCTCGGCCAGCAGCAGGACCATGTAAAGCCAGATCAAGCGACGGAGATTGCTCATGATCCCGCTTTGATCGACACCGGCATTTTGGGGCGCTGCCGCGTTTTGCATCAAGGGTCGGGCGGCGGAGATCATGTCGTTGCGAGTTCTTGAGCGATCACTTCTCGTGCCATCTCCGCGAGGCGTTGCCGATAAGCGGCCCAACTCCGGAGCGCAGCTTTTCGCCGCGCCGCCGATTTCATTTCATGGAGGCGCTCGCGGTTATTCGCGAGAAGCTCGATCTTTTCCGCGATCGCCTCCCCGGAACGGATCGGAATAATGAATCCCTCTACGCCATCGTCGATCAAGTCAGGACCAGCCGTATTCGGCGTCGTGATGACGGGCGTACCCTGCGCCATCGCTTCCAGGATCACCAGCCCAAAGCCTTCGAAAAGAGAGGGGAAGACAAGTATGTCGTGCTCTCGCATTTCACGAAGAACGCCCGCGTGATCCAATGACGGAATCCAACGATACTTTTTCAGCGCGATTTCCAGCGGGCGGCAATCCGGCACGACCTTCCGCCCTAACAAGGTCATCTCGAAGTGCTCCCCGAGCGGCTCCATAGCTTTGAAAAGGTAGGAAAGTCCTTTCCGTTGCTCGAGTGAACCGACGAAGAGGACACGCAACTTGCCGGATCCTGGCTCGATTGGCTCGCCCACAACCGGCGGCGCTCCGTAAGGGATCACCTCGACCGGCGCCCGGAAGGACGCGGACGCGAGAGTCCGCCGCGCGAAACTGCTGGCTACGATGATACGC
>DASYVG010000210.1:0-5554 GCA_035937255.1 Chthoniobacterales bacterium
TTACCGACGATGCGGGCTCGCTGGAGGGCGCGCCGAACCATCGGCACGTCCGCTTCGTTCAGAAACGGCGGAGAGGTGGAACCGAACAATTTCATAGGCGATGTCCGCGCAGCTCCCGTTCAGACGCACCCGCTACCTTACGAACCGAGAGTTCGGCTGCGCCAATGGAGCCGGTCACGACTCCCAGCCCCCCGGCAGAAGACTAGGACGAGCGGGTGAGCTTGCCGTTGCCGTGCTGGGCTGCGGCCATCTCGTCGTGCTCATCCGGGACCGGAGTGTTGTAGTACTCGGAATACTGATAGTAATAGTACTCTGGAAGCGAAGTGTCGACGTAGTTCAAGATGACACCCGGGACATTCACCTGTCGGTTATAAAGTAGCTCGAGCGACTTACGAGTAAGTCGCGCCGAAGTAGAGGAGAGTCGCACGACAAACAGGGTGGCGTCGATCTTGGGGGCAAGACTGGTTGTATCATCAGCCGCAAGAACGGGTGAGCTATCGATAACGATGTAATCGTAGTGGCTGTAGATTTCCCTGAGAAACGTATCGGTTGATTCACGAAGCAGATGTTCGCTCGGTTGCGACACAATCTTGCCACGCGGCAGGATAAAAAGACTCGGATAGCTCGTCGGGACGACGACTTCGCGCCAGTTTACTTCCTGCTTCAACACTTCTGCAAAACCTTCTTTCGAGGTAATGCCGAAAGCTTCGCGAATCGCGCCGCGCCGCAGATCGCCATCAATCAACAAAGTGCGAGCGCCGGAAAGTGCCATCGTGATGGCCAGGTTCGCGGAGATGGTCGATTTCCCTTCGTTCGGCACTGCGCTTGTGACGAGCAGCGTTTTCGGCCGCGCCCCCTCGCACGGCATGAAGAAGAGGGAAGAGCGAATATTTCGGTAGGACTCGGCAAAGACATGCCGTGCGTCATCCGGCTGGAGCAGACTTAATTTGCCCTGCGCCTTCTCCCTTGGGATCTGGCCGAGTACGTTCTCGGAGAACTGATGTTGAAATTCTCCGAACGACGCCATCCGATCGTCGATTCGATCGAGCAGCAGCAGGATGACGATTCCAACGAGCGCGCCACAGCCGAATCCAATGAGGAGGCTCTTGATCAGACCGGGCCTCACGGAGTTCGGGGTCGTCGCCATTTCCATGATTGAGATCTGATCCCCGTTGTCTAT
The DNA here is from genome assembly GCA_035937255.1 of Chthoniobacterales bacterium. GTDB lineage: Bacteria > Verrucomicrobiota > Verrucomicrobiia > Chthoniobacterales > UBA10450 > JACCXL01. Next base: position 1,181 of record DASYVG010000210.1, read on the forward strand.
TACCTGCGAAACACTGACTGATTTCAGGTCATTCGTAAGACGATCGTAGAGTTGCTTCGACCGGTCGACCTTGGATTTGATTCGATTGAACTGGGCCAGCCTCTGACTTAAGTCGAGCGCCTTCGCTTCCCATTCTTTGATGTTTGACTGCAAATTTTCCATCTGCTTGCCGATCGATTTCTGGCGCGTTTCCAACTTCTCAACGGCGTCCGAACGAAAAAGCTCAATCAGCTTCTCCTGCTTCGTGATCTCGTCGTTCAGCTTGAGGATCTTAGGGTGCTTCGGTCGAAGATCCTGGCTGAGCGTGTCGCGCTCCGCTTTCAGGAGTTGAACCTGTTGTTTCGCTTTCAGGTATTCCCCTTCTGGGCCGACGTCAGAGAACGGCATTCCTTCGGCTTCCGGAATGGGCGCACCCGGAGAAGATTCGGCCTTAAGTCCCTGACTCCGGTCGAGATTTTGATCGAGGTCGAGTTTCTCAAGTAACTCATACTCCGTTTTCAGCTGCGCATATTGCTGGTTCAACCTAACGAGATACTGGGCCGCGCTATTCCCCTCCTCCTGGATAAATCCGATGTTGTTCTGCTTCTGAAAGTCGAGCATCTCGTCCTCAGCGTTGCGGAGGTCCTTTTCAATCTGAATGAGATTCTCCGTGATGCCAGTAGTCACATTGTGGCTCTGGTCCTCACGCATTCCTTTCTTAAAATCGAGGTACTTCTGCATGAGCGCGTTCAGATACGCCTGTGTGTACTCAGGAGCGCTCCCGACGGCTTGTAGATCGAAGATCGAAGTGCGCGGCTTCTGCGCGACGCTTAGATCGACTGGGGCCGGCTGCAATTCGGGATGCGTGGACCGAACGAGAGTTTCGGCGCCGTGCCGCACCTCGGTGCTTTGCATGAGTTGAATCTGGGTGCCGTAGAAATTAACGCTGTCCTCGCTGTAGACTGCGTTCTGGCTCAAGTTCAACTTGCCTGCGAGCATCATTTTGCTCGTGGAGAGATAGGAGGGCGGAGTTTGATAGCTCAGCCATGCCTGCACGAAGAATCCGAGGCAGATAGTAAGGACAGGAATCCACCAGCGCCGGAGACAAATCGATTTATAACGGTGGAGCCGTGTCACCAAAGACATGGTCCAGGAACTGGGGCGATCGGTCGTGGGCAGGGGCGGCTGCATGGGTTCGCTACATGTTGATCAAACGCTGCGGCACGTAGATCTGATCATCCGGCTGGAGGACCACGTCTTCGTCCGTGTGCCCTTCCTCAATCACGCGCTTAAGATCCACGATCACGTCCCGCCCGTTTTTTCGCGTCAACTTCACTTTGCGCTTGTTCGCAAAATCGCCGAAACCGCCCGCGCGAATCACTGCCTTACTGACGGTATAAGCTTCATCCGGCGGAATTTCCTGCGGACCCTGACCCTTGACCGACCCATAGACGTAAACCTTGCCACGTGACTTCTCGCTGATGTGATCGACAGCGAGGATCACCGTGGCGTGATAGTAATATTCGCGCTCCAGCAATGATTTGATGTTGTAAGCGAGTTCTTTGCAGCTTCTGCCTTCGGCCTGCACCAGACCCACATATGGGACTTCGAGCTCACCATTGTCGTTGACGCGCAGATGCTGTGAATCGGTGTCCCGATCCTCCACCACCCGGAAGCTGACATAGTCGTTAGGTCCAAGCTTTTTTCGTTCATCCAGCACTGTCATTGAGTTCGTGCGCATGACAGTGCTAGTGGTGGGCTGATCAACCGGCGCCGCTTTCGGGACCGAAGGCATAGGGCTGCTGTCCTGCGCGGCGGCGCGCAACGATGAGACCAGCAACGTCCCGGCTAAAAAGATGAAGGCGCCGAATTTCATGCCCCTGCGGACGCCCGGTTAGAAGCTGTACGTGCCATCGACGGAGACACGGTTTTGGCGGTAATCTCGCAGTCGTTGATCTGAATCCTTCTGCGTATACTGATAACGCGCTCCGAGAGTGATGTGCTTCGTCAGCTGGTATCCGACCGTGAGCGCACCGCCGTAGCGATGGATGTGCTCGGCGGTGAACGGGAACACTTCGCCCCCGGAGTCATCGGCATCTTCGTAGAACAGTTCAGTCGCCAGGAGCGTATGGTAGAGGATGTTCCAGGTCGCGGTGTGGCGGATGTAATTAAGCGAGATGTAATTCGAGTTCACGCCCAGCTGCGACTCATGTCCGATCGCGATGCTGTGCGTCAGGACTGAATTGATGCGGTGCGAGAGCAACACGTTCGCGTAGTAATCGTGCAAATCGTGGAAATCGCGCACCGTGCCGCTGTTGTCGAAATTGATGCTTTGATAGCCGCCGGCCACGCGCAGCTTGAGATAATTAGTCAACTGCGTTTCCACGAATGCGCCGACACTGTAGGTATCGGAATCATTCAGAACGTTCTGGTCGTAGGAGGTTTTGACGTAGGTCGATTCAATGCCCACGCCAGTGGTTGAAGTCGCTGTGAAATCGATACTTGCCGATACGACTTCGGCATTGCGATCAAGGTAATCGAAATCACTCGCCGTCGAGACGTAGTTGTAGTGGTCGTAGCCAAAAGTCGCGACCGCTTTGTTCATATCCCATAGAACCGAAACGCCCACGGTGTTCTCGAAGCGACCGTAGTCGGCCACATTACTGAGAGCGACTTGCTCGATCGGATCCTGCTGCAGCGAGAAGCGATCATGAAAATTGATGCGGAAATCGCCTACGAAGATGTCGAAAGCGAGCTGCGACCCGGGAGAGAGCAGCAGTCCATTGGTGTCGTACTGTGAGTGGTCGAGATAGAACGCATAGCCGACGCCAAGGTCGAGACGAAGTGTGTTCAGCTGCGTGATCGGCCAGAGCACGTTCACGTTCAGCTGCGGACGAAAGATGAAGTCTTCCTGTCGGCCGACTTCGGCAAGGTTGACATTGTCGTTGTACTCAAACCCAACCGTGGAACTGAAGCGGAACCGAATCGGACCGATCATCAAATTGTAAGGGATCGGATCGAGCGATTGACGCCGGGCTTCGGCGGCCGACTCACCCGCGAGCGAGGGGCGGATTGCGTCTTGCGATCGAACGACAGGAGCGGAGCACAAAAGCATTAAAATGGTCATTAGAACCGTCATGCTTCGAAGGAGACGACGTCGGCGGGGCAGTGTCTCGCAGTTCATGGCGATGGCGGTCAGGGCTAACCTTAGCAGATGCGGTACCAAAATGCTGTTAATGCAAAACGCGTGCTGGCAGCGATTTGCACGAGAAACTGCCGCCCTGCCCGTCGTGTTCGCGCTGCATTACGCCGTTTGATGGGGCCTTTTTACTCGGAGAGCTTGCTCAGTTCAAGTCAAATCAGGTAGCGCTGAATCCAGAAGCGTCCCGGCGTAAGAGTGTGTGCGCGCACGGCGAATTCAGGGCGTGCGAGACCAGCGTGAATCCACACTGCGGGGTCATCGAATTGCGCGGCTCGAGGGCATTCTTCCTCCGCAACAAAGTCCCAGCCCTGGCCCGCTCTAAGCTTTTACGCAACGATCGATATGGTTCACCTTCCCTCCTCTGTCACGTGCGGCAGTGGTATCCGGCGATCGGGCACGGCGACACTCGCGTTTCTGTGCACGGTCGCGACGCTCTGCGCGCACGATTTCGCGTTCTCGACCGGCAGCATGGAAACAACGAACAATGATTCCAAAAATCTCGCGCGAATGAATTGCGGCGCCAAAATCCAATGCATCACGCCTGACGGCCGCGTCGCGAACGTAGCAAGCACCAACGACAACAACGAAAGCGCGGCGGCCCTCATTCTGGACGACAACACTCTTAGCTGCCCGCTGCGGGAAGGTGAGACGACCTTCATCATTACCCTGCCGACGGCGGCGATGCTTGATCGCTTTACGTTCATAAACGAAAACGCTGCCGCGAAAGGGGAAATGAAAATCGCTGTCTCCAATTACCAGCTGCCAGCCGCGAGCGGGAAATGGACGGAAGTAAACGGAAGTGTTGCTTTCACCAGTAAACGCCTTTTCAACCTTTCGCTCGTCGGCGTGGAAGCGAAGTACGTGAAGCTTTCATTCAAAGTCGCGAAGGCCGGACGGATCGCGGCGCTCGGTCTCTACGGCGATGAATCGCTCGATTCCTACGCGGCGCATCAAACACGGATTCTGCGCGGAACCAATCGAAGCGGCCGCGCGGCCGGATTAGGATTCATGCAGGTGGCAAATACGGCAGCGGACTCTCGCGTGGCGGATCGATTGAATTTCAATTTCGCCAACCTCTACGCCAAAGCACGCGTCGTTTACGTAAGTTCCGGCGCACCCGTCGGCGTGAAACGCATGATCGACGATGACGCCACGACGGCGTTCGAGTTCGCGCCATCGGATCCGCACCCCAC
>DASYVG010000211.1:0-3025 GCA_035937255.1 Chthoniobacterales bacterium
GTATCGACGATCGCGTTCGCCGCCGAACCCGCCGAGGAGAGACCGCGCGCCTTGATCACGGCCGCGCCGCGCTGTTGCACCGCCGGAATGAATGTTTCCTTCAGCCACTTCTCATCACCGATTACGTCGGCTGCTGATTTGCCGTTAATCTTGGCGTTGTAGAAATCCGGGTATTGCGTCGCGGAGTGATTTCCCCAGATCGTCATGTTCGAAACTTCTGTGACTTCGACGCCGGCTTTCTGCGCGAGTTGCGCTTTGGCGCGATTTTCATCCAGCCGGGTCATCGCGAACCAGCGATCGCGCGGAACCGAACGCGCGTTGTTCATCGCGATCAGGCAATTCGTGTTGCACGGATTTCCGATCACGAGAATGCGCACATCCGCGGCCGCATTTTTTTCCATCGCCTGCCCCTGACCGATGAAAATCTTGCCGTTGATGCCGAGCAAATCGCCGCGCTCCATTCCCGCCTTGCGAGGCACACTCCCAACGAGCAGCGCCCAGTTCACATCGCGAAAGCCTTCTTCAAGATCCGCCGTTGGCGTGATCGATTTGAGCAGCGGAAATGCGCAGTCGTTCAATTCCATCACCACGCCTTCCAGTGCGGCAAGCGCGTTCGGGATTTCGATCAGACTCAAACTCACCGACTGCTGCGGGCCGAAGATTGCGCCGGAGGCGATCCGGAAGATTAACGAGTAACCAATCTGACCGGCCGCGCCGGTAACAGCTACCTTGATCGGAGAATTCATAAGTGTGTTTAGCCGCAGTTCGGGCCGCGCGAAACTGCGATTTTGCCGTGTGTTTGATTACGCCCGTGCGGTTTCCTGGAGGAGCCGTCGAAGGAGTCGAAGGCGCCTCTGGACGCCGCGATTCGTGCTAAGCGCGGCGACGGTCAGGTGGAGGCGACGGCTCCAGTTCGCTCCGGTCGCGGTTCCGGGAACGTTGAAGCGTTCTTTGCGGGCGAGAAGATCCGTGATCATGACGATCGCGATCCAGGACTCGCATCGCAAGAGCGCCTCCAACAGCGGAGCGTAGTAATCGCGGTCGTATTTCGAATCTTCATCCGGCGGCGGGAGGCTGGCGAACTCCGCGAGCTTGGCGAGATCACGGCGCGCTTGCTGCGCCGTTTCGGTAGATCCAGCGAATGATTCGTCCCAGAGCGCGCGAATTGGTTTGTGGTCGTGCGTCGCGTAAGTCACAACCGAGAGGCGTTCGTATTCCCGGCCTGGAATCGAACGGCCGTCCTGATAATTTTCCCACTGCGGAATCTTGAAGCCCGCCATGCCTAACGAACGCAAACTCGGGCGCGCGTAGTCAGGCACGGTTCCCAGATCTTCTCCGACGACGCGGGTGTGGCCTGCTTCTGCCAGCACCGCGCGCAAGTATTCTTCACCTTCGCGGCGATTCTGCTCGCAGTTCTCCCAGCTAGTATCGTCGCGCGGCGCGAAATGCGGTCCGTGCCCGCCGGTGACTGCGAACATCTCCTCACGTGAGAGCGGCAAGAACTCTTCGTTTCGTGCAGGTCGCCAAGGGAACGCATAGATGCGGTAGAATCCGAGCACGTGATCGACGCGGAAAATGTGGAAACTGCGACTGATGCCGCGCACCCGCTGGCGCCACCAATCAAATCCGCGCGCCCGCATTACATCCCAGCGATAAAGTGGAATGCCCCAGTTTTGGCCCCACTTTTGCGTGAAGGCGTCGTCTTTAAAGTATGGCTCGGGCGGCGCGCCGCCACACCAGTCGAGCGCAAACTCGGAGGACCTTGCGAACACGTCCGCGCTGTAGTAACTCACGCCAAACGGGATGTCGCCCATCAGCGCCACGCCTCGCTCGGCCGCGTATTCCTTGATCTCGCTCCATTGCGCGGCGGCGATCCACTGGACGTAGCTAAAGAACCGTTCTCTTTCAGCGGACATGGCGCGCTGATCGTCCGGGCGGCTCTGTAACCACGCGTGCGCGCCCGCGCAGGACTGCTGCTCGTCGGGCCATTGGTCCCAGGCTTCCCGGTTGCCGTTCTGCTCCATCAAGGCGCGGAAGAAGGCGTAGGATTCGAGCCATGCTTTTTCGCGCTCGCAGAATTCCCGAAACTCAAGGACGCGGGCGCCCGATTCTTCGCACGAAAAACGAGCGAATGCTTTTTCGAGCAAGGCGTTTTTTAAACGGCGAACACGCGCATATTTAACCGTTCCCTTGCGCAGCTTCGCGAGATCCTCCTTCGCCGTCACTTGATCGAACTCTTCCTGCCTCAGCTCGAAGGGTGAGTTTGGTTCGAGGCAAAGGGTCGTCGGTTCGATCGCGACGGAACTGATTGCGTTGTAGGGGCTATTGTCCCCGCCCACTTCATTGATCGGCAGCAGTTGAACTACCTTGAAACCAACCTGCGCGGCCCAGTCGATGAACTGCCTGAGCGCGCCCAGGTCGCCAATTCCGAGATCATTCTCCGTGCGCAGCGCAAAGAGCGGGACGAGGACGCCGGCAATCTTTTTTTCGGGCGAAAGATCCATGCGCCGGTGATCCCTAGGCGCGCCCAACCTGCCAATCTTCCACCAGTTCCGACGGGATTTCTTTCAAGAAACGCGACGGCCGCTGGAACATGTCACCGTAACCGGCATTCAAACGCATTAGCGGATAGGTAAGGTAGAGTTCATCGCGGGCGCGCGTAATCGCCACATAAAACAAGCGGCGCTCCTCTTCGATCGCTTCCCGCGTTTCGAGGGAACGGGCGCTCGGAAACATTCCGTCGGTCAGCCAGATGACAAAGATGGAGTGATATTCCAGCCCCTTCGCCTGATGAACCGAAGAGAGGTTCACTGCCTCCGTGTCAGCCGTCTGATTCGGCGCGGCCTCCGTGTCCACGTTGCTGATCAAGGCGAGCTGCGACAAAAATGCGTGCACGTCTTTAAACCGCCGCGCGAAGACCGCGAGTTGATTCAGATCCTCGCGCCGCAGCTCGTAGTTCGAGAAAGTCGCTTTGGCGTAATCGTCGTACACCGCTTCCACCACCGACGTGATCATCTCCGAAGGC
>DASYVG010000212.1:0-5708 GCA_035937255.1 Chthoniobacterales bacterium
ATGTTCAAGGCGACCGGGCACCGGAATGCGTATTTTCCGCTCTTTATTCCGCTGAGCTATTTTGAAAAGGAAGCGGCGCACGTGGAAGGATTCGCAAAAGAATGTGCCGTGGTCACGCATTCCCGTCTGGAGGTAAACGCCGAGGGCAGAATGGTGCCGGCCAGTCCGTTGACGGAGCCACTGGTCGTTAGGCCGACGAGCGAAACAATCATCGGCGCGAGCTATGCGAAATGGGTCCAATCCTACCGCGACCTGCCGATCCTGATCAATCAGTGGGCCAATGTCGTGCGCTGGGAAATGCGGCCGCGCGTTTTTTTACGCACGACCGAATTCCTCTGGCAGGAAGGTCACACTGTGCACGAGACCGAAGCAGAAGCGCGCGCCGAGACGAAACAGATGCTCGATGTCTACGAGACTTTCGTGCGGGACCATCTCGCGATTCCCGTGTTCAGCGGCGAAAAATCCGAGAGTGAACGCTTCCCCGGCGCGGTGCAGACCCTGTGCATCGAGGCAATGGTGCAGGATCGGAAAGCAATCCAGGCAGGCACGTCGCATTTTCTCGGGCAGAATTTTGCGCGCGCGAGCGGCATTCAATTTCAATCACGCGACGGGAAACAGGAATTGGCCTGGACGACGAGCTGGGGGATGAGCACGCGGCTGATCGGGGCTCTGATCATGGCGCACGCCGATGACGATGGGATGATACTGCCGCCGCGCGTCGCGCCCACGCAGATCGTGATCGTTCCGATCACCCCGAAGGAAGAGACGCGGCTTGCCGTTTTCGCGGCGGCAGACGAACTGGCGGCTGGGCTTCGCGCCCTGTCGTATCACGGCGCGTCGCTCGAAGTCGAAGTAGATCGTCGTGATCTCGGCGGCGGCGTGAAGAATTGGGAGTGGATCAAGAAAGGCGTGCCGTTGCGTGTGGAACTCGGCCCGCGCGACCTCGAGTCCGGCAATGTGGGGATCAGCCGGCGCGATCAGCCGGTGAAAACGAAGCAATTTTTGCCGCTCCCGGAATTGATCGAGCGTGCGGTCGAGTTGTTGGATTCCATCCAGCAAAACCTTTTCGATCGGGCTCTTCAGTTCCGCGAAGCGAACACGCGCGTCATCGATTCGCGCGAAGAATTCTACAAATTCTTCACGCCGCAGGGTGCCGGCAAGCCGGAAATCCACGGCGGGTTTGCGCTGGCACACTGGAATGGTTCCCGCGCCGTCGAAGAACAGATCAAGAACGACTTGAAGGTCACGATCCGCTGTATTCCATTCGACGATCCCGCGAATGCAGCCGCGCCCGGCGCGTGCATTTTTACCGGAGAACCGAGTCCGCGCCGCGTCGTTTGGGCGAAGGCTTACTGAACACGCGCCCAAGATCCGCGGGTTACGGCGGAGTTGGTGCGCGAGCGCGATGTAGCGGATACTCAATCCGAAGTCCGCATCCTTCTCGAGATGTGGAACCTTGTTTGACGCACACGAGTCCACCCGTTTATTCACTCATGGCCACTGACCTGAAACTTTACAGCCGCGAATGGTGCTCGTGGTGTATGGATGCAAAACAATATCTCGAGGAACGCGGCTACCTATTCGAAGTGGTCGACGTGGGCCAGGATCGCGGCGCTTACAAAGAAATGACCCACCTCTCGGATCAAACTTATGTGCCGGTGCTCGCGGCCGGTGATGAAGTGCTGGCGAATTTCGATACCGATCAGCTGGAGAAGTTTCTCAGCGAGCACCGCATCACTCCTTAATGCTGTTTGGTCTTTTTTTTACGCTCGGCGTTGCTGTCCTCAGCGTCGCCTTGCGGAGCTATCAAACGTCCTTTACACAAAAGGCCGGGGCGGTTGGGATCCTCGCCTCCTCGTTTCTCGCGGTTTACTTCGCGACGGGGAGCTGGATTTGGGGATCGATTGCGGCGCTCAGTTGGTTGTTTCTCCCCTGGCTGGAAATTCTCACCCGCATTCGCGCCCTTCGTTTGCCGAAAGAAAAAGCGCTGCGGCCCAAGAGCCCGCCGTCCACCGACATTTTCCCGACGCTGAACGAGATCACGCGCGAGATCGAGAACGAAGGCTTCGCCCATATCAACGACGCGGGCTGGGACTGGGAAGATTACCGGCAGTTCTTCCGGCTCTTCTACAAGGAAGAGGATCGCGCGCAGGCCACGATCTGTTTAAACGAGCAGAACGATCTTTCGTTTTACTACCTGCGCATCTCCTCGCGTGCACGTGACGGCATTATTTGGACGACATGGAATTACCCGCTCTCCTACGGGTTGAAGCTGACGCCGCAGTTTCGAATCAACCGGCAGCGACCCGATCAATCGTTCTGGCAGCTTTATCAGAGCCACAAGGAATTTCTGCGGCACAACACCGTCGAGACCAGTGTGATCGATCCGATGGATGAAGATCGGATTCAGGCCGAGATCGAAAAAGATCTGCGCGACCAGATCGAGCACAACATCCAGAAAGGCGTGCTTACGCCGGCCGCGGAAGGCGAAGTGAAGTATTCCTGGCGCGGAATGATCTATCTCTGGTGCCAGTTCCTGCTCGATCTGGTGCGCCTCTAACGCTGAGCGGCACTCGGCGAAAAAGGCTTACACCTTCATGATCTCGGCTTCCTTGCGCTCGAGATGATCGTCGACTGATTTCACAAATTTGTCGGTCAGTTTCTGCACGTCGGCTTCAAGGTCGCGCAACCCGTCCTCGGTCAGCTCGCCCGATTTTTGCAGCTTCTTCGCGTCATCGATCGCCGTCCGACGGTTTCCGCGCACCCGCACACGCGCTTCTTCCGCCATCTGCCGCAAAGATTTGACGAGATCCTTACGACGCTCCTCGGATAGCTCCGGCACCGGCAATCGAATGATCTTCCCATCGACCTGCGGGGTGATACCGATCTTCGATTCCTTCAGCGCCTTCTCGATGTCTTTGACTGTTGCAGCATCAAACGGCTGCACCACGAGGAGACGAGTTTCCGGCGTCGTGATCAGAGCGAGCTGCTTTAGCTTCATGGACGAGCCGTATGCTTCGACGTCAACATTTTCCACCAGCGCCGGCGAAGCCTTCCCGGTTCGGACGCCGGAAAATTCGTGGATCATGTAGTCCACGCTCTTCTCCATCGTCATCTCCGTTTCGAATAGAATGTCTTCAGCGCTCATCGTCGTCGGTGGTTAGCATCTCCGGCGGCCCAACAAACGTCGTGCGCCGCGAATTCGCAATGGTGGATTTGCGCGGCGGCGCGTGCTAGTCGGCGACGAGCGTGCCGATTTGCTTGCCGCGAACCACGTCGAGAAAATTGGTCGGCTGATTCATGTCGAAGACGACGATTGGGATCTTGTTGTCCTGGCAAAGGCTGAACGCGGTCGAATCCATCACCTGGAGGCGTTTCGTGAGTGCCTCGGTGTAGGTGACGCGGTCGTAGCGGAGCGCGTTGGAATTTGTTTTCGGATCGGAGTCGTAAACGCCGTCTACTTTTGTCGCTTTCAGGATAACGTCCGCCCGAATTTCACTCGCGCGCAGCGCAGCGGTCGTGTCGGTGGAGAAGTAGGGATTGCCAGTTCCGGCGACAAAGATGACCACGCGGCGCAGCTCCAGGTGGCGGATGGCGCGTCCGAGAATGAATGGCTCCGCGATGTTCTGCATTTCAATCGCGGTCTGCACCCGCGTCTCGACGCCGAGTTGCACGAGAGCGCTCTGCAAAGCGAGGCCGTTGATTACGGTCGCAAGCATGCCCATGTAATCAGCGGTCGTGCGATCCATTCCCCGATGGCTGGCCGAGAGCCCGCGCCAGATATTGCCACCGCCGATGACGACGGAAGTTTGCACTCCGAGGTCGTTGACCTCTTTGATCCGTTCGGCGATCCCGCGCACGATTTGCGGCGAAATATTCTCGCGCGCGCCTTTCTCGCGAAGCGCTTCGCCGCTGAGCTTGATGACGATGCGCTTGTACGCCGGCGCGGCGGTTCCGGTATCCATTTGGGGCGCAATGATGAACCAGAACCTCCGCGCGTTGGGAAGCGAAAATGCCGCGGCCTGCTGCCGCCCTGTCACGCGCAGGCAGTTTTAGCGCGCGGCCGAATGCAATAAGCGGGCGTGCCCGCGGGCGAACTCGCCGGCGCTCATCGGCCATTTTCCTTCCAGCTGCACCGTTCCCAGCTCGATTCCGCCTCCGCGCGCTGAGATGATGAGTTCATCGTCATTACCACGGCTGATTTCGCCCGGTTTGCCCCGCGCCGCGACAAGTCGAGCGGCGTGGATCTTCAGCTTCCATTCCCGGCCGTGTTTCTCGCTTAAGACGGTGAATGCTCCTGGCCATGGGTGGAAGGCGCGGATTTTCCGCTCGATCACTTCGGCTGGTTCGGACCAATCGATTCGGCCATGGTCGCGCTCGAGTTTGCCTGCGTAGGTAGCCGCTGCATTATCCTGCGGGCTGCGCGGGGCTGATCCCGTGCTCAACTGTGTGAGTGCACTCGCCAGTGCCGCGGGCGCGATTTCGGCGAGGCGATCATGCAGCGATTGGCCTGTCTCGGCGGGCGCGAGCGCGATATTCTGCTGCAGGAGAATATCCCCGGTGTCGAGGCCTTCGTCCATATACATCACGGTTACCCCGGATTCCGCGTCACCGGCCATAATTGCTGCCTGGATCGGCGCAGCGCCGCGGTGTCGTGGCAGGAGCGAAGCGTGCAGATTAAGGCACCCGACCTTAGGAATCTCGAGGACAGTTCGCGGCAGGATTTGGCCGTAAGCCATGACCACGATCAAGTCTGGCGAGAGCGTGCGAAGGTCGGCGATCGCATCTTCCTGCCTGATCCGCTCCGGCTGAAGCAAGGGGACGCTTCTCTCACCCAGCGCGGTTTTGATCGGCGGCGACTGAATGCGCTGATCGCGACCGACCGGCTTGTCTGGTTGCGTGACAACGCCGACCAGTTCGTGATCAACCGAATGCGCCAGCCAGCGAAGCGTCGGCACGCCGATCTCACCCGTGCCGATGAAGACGACACGCATGCGGACGTTAGGGAACGAGGCGGCGAGGTGTGGGAGCGCGCCGCGGACGTCGTGCGGCCCTGCTTTGCGCCATCAATTTCTCACCCGCGGTGATCTCGCGCTGGCCGACCGACGAAGCGCAGCCTGTGCAAAGATAGTCGTAAATTTCCTTCTCCGGCAGAACTAAGAGCAAACGCTCTCGCACTGGCATAGCAGCCTTGCATTTGTCGCAGTAGAGGCTGGAAGCGGTAAAATTCTCAAACTGCTGCTGGCTCATGCATCCCGTTTTCCCCGTCGTTGACGCTTTCGAGGATGTGCAGCAAAACTTTCGCGGGCGGCTGCGTCGCGTCGATACTGGTGATGCGGTCCTGCCCGTAATAAACGAGCACGGGCTTCGATTCCGTTTCGTAGGTGGCCAGCCGGCGCTTGATCACTTCTTCGTTCGCGTCGTCGAGACGATTGTCTTTTAACGCGCGCTTTTTCAAGCGCATGAAGAGCGTGTCGCGATCGGGGCAGGAGAGGTGAAAGACTTTTTTCACGTCGATGAGCTCATCCATGATTTTCGCCTGGCCGACATTTCGCGGGATGCCGTCAAGCACGAGGATGTCGATGTCGGGCTTGAAAACATGTCCATTCACCGCCGCATCGATCTGCGTTTTCCAGAGTTCCACCGTGACCTCATCCGGCACGAGCTCACCTTTGCTCGAGTAATCGAGAAAAGCGCGGCCGACCTTT
>DASYVG010000213.1:0-2587 GCA_035937255.1 Chthoniobacterales bacterium
ATGGTAATGCTAAGGAGTCGCGTTTCCGCGATTAAGCCGCTGGCGCTTTTGATCGCGCCTTGCAGCTCCGCGAAGGTTTTCGACATGCGCGGGCAGAAGTTCGGCATGGGACAACGGGTAAAGATGAACGTCACGATGGTCGGATGACCACGCAGCGTTTCGGGCGTGATCTTCTCACCCGCTTCACTCGTTAGGTTGAATGCCGGAAGCGCGTCGCCTTCTTTTAGTCTTTGTTGACCTTCGCTCGCGCTGGCAGGCGACGGCGTGGCCGCTGCTTTCGGCAGATGAACTTCGCTCGCGTCGATCTTCTTCACGTTTGCGATTGAGAAGTCCTTTGCAGTCACGTCGAGACGAAACGCGATCGCGTCGCCAAGGCGCAGAGATGCAATCTCCTTCGGATCGCTCGCGCTAAACGGCATCGTCATTGACGGCATAAAGTCGGGAATCGTTTCGTGTTCGATCTCGACCGTCGTTCGGTCGGGCGCGAAGCCGCGGACGACGCCGCGCACGTCGTAGTGCCGCGCGCCGGCGTCTGATTGCTCAGAGCGACCACAGCTAATGAGCAGAAGCGCGAACAGGAGCACCATAAGCTGGCCAAGGATATGTCGCATCGGCCTACTGAAACCGCGGGCTATAACGGCGCCACAGAAAACAAAAGATATCTTGATCCAGGTCAAGTCGCTATTCCGCGGCGCATGTAGATTACACGCATGAGAAAATCCATCTGGCAGTCGCTCCCCATCTTGGCGCTAGGATGCAGCGCGCTCCTTTATTCGTTCACCGGTTGCTCCCACGCACCGGAAGCGCCGCCGAAAGAGGTGCAGATTCAGGCCGATGATAAAATGCGGTTCGACGTGACCGCTTTTGAAGCGAAACCAGGGCAAAAAATTTCCGTCACCCTAAAGAACGTCGGCACGACGCCGAAGCTTTCGATGGGCCACAACTTCCTCATGCTTGATCGAAGTGTGAATGAACAAAATGTTACGAAGTTTCTCGACGCCGCGTCAACGGAGGCGTCGCACGACTATGTTCCGCCTTCTTCCAAGGAGGTGCTCGCGCACACCAAGCTGCTCGGGCCCGGCGAAACCGACACGGTCACTTTCAACGCACCGCAGATTCCGGGCGAGTATCTCTATCTCTGCTCGTTTCCGGGCCACTACTCCCAGGGCACCAAGGGCTTCATGACCGTGAAGTAAGATCGACAACCAGAAAGATCGACAATGAAAACCTCAGCTAACCATTCGGTCACATTCGCGATCGCGCTGATCGTCAGCGCAGTCGCTCTCAGCAGTTGCGGCAAATCGAGCACCGCGAAGAACGAACGAGCGGCCAACGCCGAGGCCACTTACGTCGCACCCGGAGAGAAGGACGAGTATTACCTTTTCTATTCCGGCGGGCATTCCGGTCAGGTGTTCGTGGCGGGCATTCCGTCGATGCGTCACATCACGACAATCCCGGTCTACGCGCCTTATCCGGCGACTGGCTACGGCTTCGATGAAGAATCGAAGAAGATGCTGGGCGATTACACTTGGGGCGATGTCCATCACCCCGCTTTGTCGCAGACCGGGTCAAAGTACGACGGCCGCTGGTTGTTCGTAAACGACAACGCGAACAACCGCGTCGCTCGGATTGACCTGCGCGATTTCAAGACGCACCAAATCCTCGGACCGATTCCAAACTCGAGCGGCAATCACGGCTCGTCATTCGTGACCGAGAACACCGAGTATTTGATGGTTGCTTCCCGTTTTTCCGTGCCGCTGCCGAAAGGGCGCGTCGCGGATCCGAACAACTACGCGACCGAATTCAATGGCATGGTAAGCGCGTTGAAAGTCGATCCGCAATCCGGCGAAATGAGCGTCGCGTGGCAAATTTTGACGCCGCCGTTCGACTGGGACCTTGCTTCAACTGGAAAAGGGCCAAGCAGCGGCTGGGCGTTCTGGACGAGCTACAACACCGAGATGGCGCATGACGTTCTTGAAACGAACTCGAGCCAGAAGGACCGCGACCTTTCTGCGATCGTGAACTGGAAAGCCGCGGCGCAAGCAGTGGCCGACGGCAAAGCGCAAGACATGGCCGGCGTCCCGGTGCTTGATCCGGCGAAGGTGCCGGGGATTCTTTACTTCCTGCCGATCGGCAAATCACCCCACGGTGTCGATGTTGATCCGAGCGGCAAGTGGCTCGCTTACGGCGGCAAGCTGCAACCCGCAGTCACGGTCGTGAACTTCGAGAAGCTGCAGGCCGCGATCAACAACAAGACGTTCGACGGCGATTTCCGCGGCACGCCGATTGTGAAATATGAGTCTGTCGTGGAAGGCGAAGTGCCGGTCGGGCTCGGCCCGTTGCACACCCAGTATGACGGCGCGGGTAACGCTTACACCTCGATGTTCATCGACTCGAACATCACGAAATGGAAGCTGCCGCCGTGGACGGACGACGAGCGCAAGGACATGAACAAAACGGTGCTCGACAAAGTATCGACGCACTTCAGTACCGGTCACTTGGTGGTGGCCGGCAGCGACACCGCGCATCCTTACGGCAAGTGGCTCGTCGCGATGAACAAGCTTTCCGCTGGTCGCCACATCAACGT
>DASYVG010000214.1:0-10623 GCA_035937255.1 Chthoniobacterales bacterium
GATCGTTGGTTCGCGGCGAAGACGACCGGTTTTCGCGCCGCTCTCGAAAACGATTTACGACCCATGGCGCAAGGGCCAAACCAAGTCGCCAGGCGACCCAAATAAGAAGGACTGCGACGGCGAGCTCAAGCCAGGTTGGGCTCATAAAGTCTCTTTCGCACAACCAGCGACAATCACAACAGAAGTAGTTTTCTATTCCGTCGCAAATCCAAAATGGACAAAGGGCGCCTTCGTTCCGGAAAGCGCCCTCCATATTTGACGACGATAAGCCGAATTCTGTCGGCGCAGTGACTGCTAGATCCAGCGCCGGACACGGCGTTTGTAGTTGAGATAATCCTGTCCGAACTTGCGCTCGAGGTAACGTTCCTCGCGCGTGATGACGATGCGATCGATCAGGACGAGGCCGATCGGCACGGCGAGCAGCATCCATGCGGAATCGGTCAGGATCGCCAGCCCAAACGTGCACAAAGCGAATCCGATGTACATCGGATTGCGGGTGAAGCGATAAAGTCCGTGGGCGACTATGCGTGTGCTCGGATTGAAGGGAATAGGATCAGTGCCGGCGCGTTTCTGCGTAATGAATCCGCCGATGTTCAACGCCAATCCGGCAACGACGATCAGCGCGCCAAGGACCCACCGGAGCGCGCCATGCACAAAGCTGGTCGGGACAGACCATTCGAGCGCGAGCGACGCGAGGATCGGCACCACGAAGAGAAGCGGCGGCGCAATCGGAATGCCGGGACGATCTTCTTCAGGCGGCAGTTCGGAAGGCATCGGGATGGAATCTAATCACGAAATCTTAGCGCGCGATGCGAATTGAAAACGAGGAAGGGCGCCTTCGTTTCCGAAAACGCCCTCCATTTCGATGGCGATAAGCCGAATTCTGTCGGCTGATTGCTCAGCCGCGATGATCATTTATCTCACCCGAATTTCTCCAAGCGCCCGGCGCACTCGCGCGCGCCATGATGCGACGATACCCGAGGATCAACGGACCGGCTGCCCTCCCTCTGTTTTGTCTTGCACCACATGGGGTTTTTCGTGCCTCGCGAATCGCTTCGCGAGCGGTGAGCTCTTACCTCGCCTTTTCAACCTTACCTGCACTTCGTTGCCAAAGAACCGGCGGTGTTTTTTCTGTGACACTTTCCGTCACCGCGATTTTACAACCGCGGTGCCCGCGTCTTTTACGCGGCATGCTGCCGTATGGTGTTCGGACTTTCCTCCAGCAAACCTTGCGGCTCACCAGCGATCATCTGCCATCGCGCGGAGTCTAGCATGGAATCTGGAAACTGGAAAATCGTTCGCTCATGTGGTCGCCGCAACCAGCGACGAAGCCATCACCAG
The DNA here is from genome assembly GCA_035937255.1 of Chthoniobacterales bacterium. GTDB lineage: Bacteria > Verrucomicrobiota > Verrucomicrobiia > Chthoniobacterales > UBA10450 > JACCXL01. The sequence goes on from DASYVG010000214.1 coordinate 1,342, forward strand.
CGCCACGCTTAAGTGCGCGAGAAACTGTATGCATTCGCCGCGCGCGATAGTGAAGAATTCACGCTTGCTGCCGCCAGTCGATTTCAGCGCTGCACGATGATCGAACCAGGCGACGTTCGCTGCGGCGGTGAACAGCGCCTGAAATTGCAAGCTCCAAGCCTCGCGCTCCGCCGGCAACCAGCGCGCTTGCACAGCGCGCAACCAATGAACGTGGAACTCGATGTGCCGCGCCTCATCGCGTAATAGCAGCAAGCAAATCTGGTCGAGGACCGGATCGCGTGATCGCAACTGCAGCATGCGGTAATAAGCGGTGCCCGCGATCTCAGCGATGACTAGCACCTGAAGCTCGAAGTTTAATCCCAGCGCCCTCCGCGCGAGACGAAAAACCGCGTGCGTCCAATGGCGGCGGATCGGTTCACCTCCGAAGCGGCGCACAAGGCGTTCGAGTAAGCGCGCATGCTCTTTCTCCTCCTCGATGAAAAGGGCCAGCGCGGCCGCGTAATTGGGATCATCCGGCGCTTGCTCGCGCGCTTGTTGCAGCAGGTTTCTTCCCTCGCCGCTTTCGCCAAGTTGAAAGTGCGACAACGAACGGCACAACGTTTTCTGCGCCACGGCGTCGAGCGGCGAAACAAAGTGCCAGAGCGGTTCGGGCCGGTTGGTGCGGTTTTGTTCGAAGTAACAGAGCCATTCTTTTGAATTCATGTGGTTTCTGGGTTGAGCGCGAAGCGCGAAATTTCCTCGAGCCGCTCGACGACGGCCGCGACTGTCTCCGGAAGCGTCGAGGTGCCGGCGGTGACACCGACAGTCTCGACGTCAACGAAGTCGGTAGCGTTCAGTTCCTCAGGTCGCTCGACATGAATGGTGTAGCGGCCGGCCTCACGGCACGTCTCAACCAATTGCCGCGTGTTATTGCTGTGCCGGCCGCCGATGACGACAATCGCGTCGGCTAACGCAACCAGTTGCTTGAGCGCGTGCTGGCGATCTTTCGTCGGCTTGCACACGGTGTCGACGAAACGAACTTCGCTGTCGGGACGTGCGCGTTCCATTTCGGCGACGAGCGCGCGGACGAGATCGATCGGTTGCGTGGTTTGAGAGATGACGCCGTAGCGATTGCGATGCGGCAAATTGAAGATATCGGCCGACCCGCTCACCACGACTGCTTCCGAAAAATCTTCGGTGAGGCCGCGGACTTCCACGTGCCCGGCCAATCCAATGACGATGGGGAAGTAACCTGCGCGGACGAGTCGCGCCAGCTGCGTGTGCGCATGCTTGACGAGAGGGCAGGTGGCGTCGGAAACATCGAGGTGACGCTCACTCAATACTCGCCGGCGGGCCTCGGATGTGCCATGCGCGGTGATCATCACCCGGCCGGAAAGATCCGTTGCGTCGCGGGGCCGTTCCTCGGCGCCGTGGGCGCGAAGTTGGTCCCGCACGAGCGGGTTGTGGACGAGTTCGCCCAGAATGGACAACGGGGCTTTTTGCGCGAGCGCTTTGGCCTGGGCAATGGCGTCGCGCACGCCGAAGCACATCCCGTAATGTTCCGCGATGATGATCTTCATTTACTTTGTATCACAAAGTTAATGGGCAAAACTTCATTTGCTTCCGACTTTCACGATTTGCTCCAAAACGCGCAGGTAATCCTGGAAAGCGCTGCGCCCCCGCGCCGTCAGCGAGTAATTCGTTTGCGGACGGTCGAGCACCTCTTTCGTTACCGCTACCAACCCGAGTTTGTGCAAAGTGCGCAGGTGCGTAATCAGATTCCCGTCACTCATCTTCAGCTCGGTTTTAAGATCCTGAAAGGACCAGCGCACGCGCGTCGCCAAAAGCGTCAGGATGGCCAGGCGACCCTTCTCGTGAATCGCTTTGTCGAGTTTGTCGAAATCGAGCATCACTCATTCGATGCTGGCAGAGTGTTCGGCCGAAAGCGCCAGATGCAAACGGCATAAATTAAGTGGAAGAGGCCAAAGGTGCCGCCCATCGCGAGGTTGGGCACCAACGGGGTCGCGTAGTATTCCAGTTGGCGTGAGGCGAGCAACATCAACGCCGCCGTGACCAGGAATGCCCCGCCCAACAAGACGAGAGAGCGTGGGGCAAAGTGTTGTGTCGCAACGAGCGCGAGTCCGTAAAATGCGATCCAAACCCCGACGAGCAGAAGCTCATTATCGAAGGCGTAGCCATCGTAGAAAAACCAAAGGGTGGTGGCCGCCGGCAGCACCAGACAAGGCAGGATAGCGCGAAGCGCGAGCTTCATCGCCGGAGAAATAAACGGTCGATGGTCACGCTTCGCTTCGCGCCAAACCAAGACGGTGTTGAAGGCGACAACGACGGCGAGAGCGACGAGCCAGATCGACGTGAAACCTCGGGTCGAAATATGGCGCATCACTTCCGGCGCGTATTGGGCCCAGCGATGCTCGCGTGTCCAGATGGCGCCAGCCACGGCGACGGCGATAAGGCCTCCAACCAACGCGGTGGGCGCCGAGATCGCGCGATAAACCGTGGCCCGTTCCATCAAAGTGCGAATAACCCGGAGATGCTCCTCAGCTCGAATGCGATCGTTCATACTCAGGTTACTTTGTATTACAAAGTTTTGCACCGGGCAACAATTTTTTGTTGGGGTGCCATCTACCGCGGAGACGGCACGTTCATGACAAAGATGGCGATCATGATCAGACCGATGAAAAGCTTGAAGATCACCCCGGCCAGATTTCCCAGCAATGTGCCCCAGCCAGCGCGACCTGCGGCGACCAATCGTTTGCCGCCGAGGAGCTCGCCTGCGATCGCACCAAGCACCGGACCAATGAGCAGCCCCACAAACCCGAGAAACAGCCCTGCAATCGCACCGACGAATGCGCCGAGGAGACCCCACTTCGTCGCTCCGAAACGTCGTGCGCCGAAGTAGCCGGCGAGACTCTCGAGCGCGTAAGACAACAGCAGCAAAATCGCGAGCACGCCCATGCTCCACCAGCCAAGACTCCTCGCCTCGCCGACGATGACGCGATGAACGAGTGCGGCGATGAAGATAATGGTGGTACCGGGCATAACCGGCAACACCGTGCCGATCAAACCAATCGCCATGAGGATGATCGCGCCTAACCAGCAAACAGCCTCCATCGGGTGATCTTACGCGCAGCGGGAAGCGCCGTCTGCCGCAAATCTTTTGACCGCAGGGATGCTGTTTCTATAGTGATGGTTCCTCGTCAACCGGAGGATCAAAATCGATGGCACTCTCTATTGGAACGAAAGCACCAGATTTCACCCTGCCGACAAAGACGGCCGACGGCCCGAAGCAGATCACGTTGAGCGACAATTTCGGCAAGGCAAACACCCTGCTGCTCTTTTTCCCGATGGCGTTCACCGGCACGTGCACGGCGGAAATGTGCGGTGTCAGCCTCGATCTTTCGGCCTACGGGAGCCTGCAAGCGACGGTTTACGGGATCAGTGGAGACAATCCGTTCGCCCAGGAAGCGTGGGCGCAAAAAGAGAAGATCACCGTGCCCCTGCTGAGTGATTACGAACACAAGGTGGCGCGGGCCTACGACGTCGCCTACGACTCCTTCCTGCCGCAGATGAACCTGCCGATGGGCGGGGTGCCAAAGCGCGCGGTCTTTGTGATCGATCGCGCCGGTGTGATTCAATACTCTGAGAGCAACGATGACGCCCGCGCCTTGCCGAATTTTGAGAAAATCAAAGCGCGTCTGGCGGAGCTAAAGTGATTTGTCACGTCCCAGTGAAGCCGAGACATCCCTGGGACATTTGGAACGTTGATATAAAGCTAGAGATTCTCGGCTTAGCTCGGAATGACAGGGTGAGATGAACAAGGACGAATTCAGAACGCTCCAGCCGTTCGATGCCGGTCACGGACGCGAAGGCAAACTGCATTCCCTCCCCGCGCTCGAGCAACAAGGCGTCGGCCCGATCTCGCATTTACCGGTCAGCATCCGCATCGTTCTCGAATCGGTGCTGCGAAATTGCGACGGCCAAAAAGTCCGGCGCAAGGATGTCGAGGAGCTGGCGAATTGGAATGCGAAGAAGCCGGCGAACGAGGAAATCCCGTTCGTGGTTGCGCGCATTGTGCTGCAGGATTTCACGGGGGTGCCACTCGTCGTCGATCTCGCCGCGATGCGCAGCGCGGTGAAACGCCTCGGCGGCGATCCGAAAATCATCGAGCCACTCGTGCCCGTCGATCTGGTCGTCGACCACAGCGTGCAGGTTGATTTTGCCGGCTCCGCTGAAGCGTTGCGCCTGAACATGGAGATGGAATTCAAGCGCAACCGCGAACGCTACGAATTCCTAAAATGGGGCCAGCAGGCGTTCAAAACCTTCGGCCTCGTCCCCCCCGGCATCGGCATCGTGCACCAGGTGAATCTCGAGTATCTGGCGAAAGGCGTGCTCGAGCGCGACGGCCTTTATTTTCCCGACACGCTCGTCGGAACGGATTCGCACACGACGATGATCAACGGTCTCGGCGTCGTCGGCTGGGGCGTGGGCGGAATTGAAGCCGAAGCCGGCATGCTCGGTCAGCCGGTTTATTTTTTAACGCCGGAAGTCGTCGGCGTTCACATGACGGGGGCGTTGCGCGAAGGCGTGACCGCGACGGATCTCGCCTTGCACATCACGCAAATGCTGCGCGCCCAGAAAGTCGTCGGCAAATTTGTGGAATTTTACGGCGCAGGCGCGGCGTCTTTGCCGGTCGCGGACCGCGCGACGATCGGCAACATGTCGCCCGAGTATGGCGCGACGATGGGATTCTTCCCGATCGATGAGGAGTCGGTCACGTATCTGCGCGCGACGGGCCGGACCGACGAGCAGTGCGCCGCGTTCGAAAATTATTTCCGGGCCCAAAAAATGTTCGGCATGCCGCGCAAAGGCGAAATCAATTACAGCGTCGATCTGGATCTCGATCTTGCGGACGTGCAGCCGAGCGTCGCGGGCCCGAAGCGGCCGCAGGATCGCATCAATCTGCCGGAGCTGGGCGAGACGTTCCGCGCGTTGTTTGCGAAGCCGGTGAAAGAGGGCGGCTACGGCAAAGCGGCGGGCGATTTAAGCAAACGTTTTTCGCTCCGTCTGAACGGTCAGGCACAGCCGACGGACGGCGAAATGGAGCCCGCGAGTGTTGCTGCGCTCACAGACGGCGCCCACGGAACGGTCGACGACGACGGCCAAAAAGGTGGCGAGAATCGCGGGCAGAGCGAAATGATCACGAATCGACCGACTGCGACGCCGGCCGGCCTGATCGCGGAAACGCACGCTCAGGAATTCAAGGAAGGAGAGAGCCGCATCGGTCACGGCAGCGTCTTGATCGCGGCGATCACGAGTTGCACAAACACGAGCAACCCCAGCGTCATGCTCGCGTCGGGGTTGCTCGCGAAAAAAGCGGTGGAGCGCGGGCTGCGGGTAAACCCCGCGGTAAAAACTTCGCTCGCGCCGGGCTCGCGCGTAGTCAGCGATTACCTGAATAAAACCGGGCTGCAGAAATATCTCGATCAGCTCGGTTTTAATGTTGTTGGCTACGGCTGCACGACCTGCATCGGCAACTCGGGCCCGCTCGATCCGAAAATCGAGAACGCGATCAATGAACACGATTTGATCGCGGCGTCCGTGCTTTCCGGAAATCGTAATTTCGAAGCGCGCGTGCACCAGAACATCAAAGCCAATTTCCTTATGTCGCCGCCACTCGTCGTGGCGTTCGCGCTCGCCGGCCGCGTTGACATTGACCTCGCGAACGAGCCGCTCGGGAAAGATCGCGAAGGTCAGGATGTTTATCTGCGCGATCTGTGGCCGAGCCTGCAGGAAATCCGCGACGCGCTGCAGTCCGCGCTCACGCCGGACGTTTTCCGGCGACTTTATCGCGATTTTGCCGGACAAAATCCGAAGTGGAACGAGATCACGTCGGGCACCGGCGAGGTTTACGTTTGGGACGAAAAGAGCGACTACATTCACGAGCCGCCGTTCTTCACCGATTTCGGCCTGGAAGCCGGGCAGATCCAGGAGATTAGCGGCGCGCGCGCGCTTGGCATTTTCGGCGACTCGGTCACGACCGATCACATTTCGCCCGCGGGAGCGATCAAGGGGACGTCGCCCGCTGGGAAATATCTGACGTCGCGCGGCATCGAAGCGGCTGATTTCAACAGCTACGGCTCACGGCGCGGCAACGATCTGGTCATGACACGCGGGACGTTTGCGAACGTGCGCATTAAAAATCTGATGGTTCCCGGGACAGAAGGCGGCGTAACCGTCCATCAACCGAGCGGCGAGCAGATGTCGATCTATGACGCGTCCATGAAGTATCAGGCAGAAGGAACGCCGCTCATCATTCTCGCCGGGCACGAGTATGGGACGGGTTCATCGCGCGATTGGGCGGCCAAAGGCACCCGCCTGCTCGGCGTGAAAGCCGTGGTCGCGGCGAGTTTCGAACGCATTCACCGCTCGAACCTCCTCGGGATGGGCGTGCTGCCGTTGCAATTCCTCGAAGGACAGAACGCGCAGTCATTAGGCCTCGATGGCAGCGAGACGTTCCGCATCGCCGGTTTGTCGGATTCGATTCAGCCGGGCCAGCAGCTCGGCCTCGAGTTCACGCGGAAAAACGGCGAGCCGGCCACAGTTCCCGTGAAACTGCGGATCGATACACCGATCGAGGTCGATTATTACCGTCACGGTGGAATCCTTCCCTTTGTCTTGCGCGAGCTGATGTCAAGGTAGGCACGCTGCTCCGCGATAGCGACTGCCGACGCCGCGGTTACAGCGGATCGCGCTCCGTCGTCCGCCGCTGCACTTCCACAAACGAGCCATCCGCGATAAACGCTGAGGCCGGTTTCGCCCTCAATGGCTCAACGAATTCTGAACCGTAGAGGGTCGCGACGTCGGCACTTAATTCGAAGCTCTCGGCCGGCCAGATTTTCCAGCGCGGATGCTCGACGCGGTACTCGCTCGTCCGCGCCCCGCGCGCCGTGTAGCCCCAATAATGCTCCGTGATGAATTCCTCGTGCGTGCCCGCCGCGATCGTCTGCGCTTCGCCGCGCGCCGCCATCGCGAGCGATTCCCACCTTGTGCCGCGTCGCCATTCGTACTTCGCGCGCACCTCTCCGTCGCGATCTGACACTTCACTGCGCATCGGCAATGCCTGATACGGCTCGCCGTAGAAAACGCGGGCCGTCACCGCAATCGCCGTTTTTGGCACCAGTTCGCGCACGAACACCACGCCGCGCCGCCAGGTATCGGCCGATTTTTTGCGCACATAAAAGCGGAGATTTACCTCCTCGAAATTCCGATGTCGCGGGATCGGCAAACCCATCACGAGCGTGTGATAAAAGAGAAAGCCGACGACGCTCACGTAGGTCTCGCCTTTCTCGAAATCGATCTCAGTTCCGACGGGGACGCGCGGCGCGAGAATCGCCGGATCGATGCGGAAATTGAGCATCGCGAGGTACCGCCAGTTCGCGGTCAGGAACGGCTTCAGCACGCAGTGCAGCGGACGCCGCAGCGTCAGTGGATCAGCTTCTCCAGCGACGGATCGGGCTCCGCGCCTAACGACGTTGCCTTGGCGTAATGTCGCTTCGCCAGTTCTTTCGAGGGCGGATTCGCCGTTGCGTAAATGACGGCCAGATTGAAATGAGCATCGGCGTACTCCGGATTGACCGAGATCGCGTCGAGCATTTCTTTCTCCGCCGCTTCCTGCCAGCCTTTCTGACTCGCGGTAATGCCGAGGTAATTATGCGCGGTGGCGCTCTTCGGATTGATCGCGAGCGCCTTCGTAAGTTCGTTCAAGGCATCGTCGAACTTACTTTGCCGGTAGAAGACGATCCCGAGTGTGGTGTGGGAGAATTCATCCTTCGGCGCGAGCGTGACAGCTTTCTTCAGGGTCAGCTCAGCTGCTTTCAACTTGCCGGTGCGGAAGTAAACAACACCGAGATTCGAGAGCGAGTAGAGATTGTTAGGACTCTTCGCCAGGATCTCCTGATAGCCCTTTTCCGCGGCGCGAAATTTCCCGTTATCGAAACTTGCCTTCGCCTCGCGCGCCAAAGCAATCAGTTCCTCTGGAACCGCCGGTTTGACCTGAACGCTGGCTCCGGGCGCCGCGTTCGCCGCCGACGAGGAAGTTCCGCTTCCGCCACTTGCGCCCTTCGCGGGGGCATCCGAATCCTTTTTCGCCGTCGCGAAGCTGGCCTTCACCGCGGATGGATTGCTGTCGGAGATTGCCACCACTGGCTGACGCAAGAGCGCCAGTTCTTCGTCGGTTAACTTCGCCACCGGTTGGGCCAGCAACTCGACCTGTTTGTTCAGGGTGTCCGACTTGATCTGAAGTTTGTCGAACTCTGCCAGCATCAACTTTTTAGCCTGGTCCCGGCGCGCCTCTTCCTGCCGTTCGCGCAGGACGATACCGCGCAAAATTTCGTTCTCTTTTGTGAGCCGGGCGGTTTCTTCCGCGTTCGCGCCTGTCAGCTTCGCCTTGTCCAGTTGAGTGCTGGCGTCATTAAGCTGCGAACGCAACTCGGCCACGGTGGTCTCGAACTCCTGATTTTGCTTCTGACTGGCCGCGAGCTGTTGCCGGAGCTGTTCCACTTGACGCTTTACGTCCGCCATTTCCTGCTCTTTTTTCGGCTTGTCGTCGCTGATCTCGCGGACGTTTCTCTCGGCGTCCGCTAGTTTCTGCGTCAGCTCGCCGTTTTCCGCGACGAGCACCTGCACCCGCTGCTGCGCGTCCTTCGCATTCTTGAGCTGCGCGACGAGCTCATCCCGCTCTTGCGTGACGCTCGCAATCTGACTGGTCGCCTCGCTCAACTTCGCATTCGTGGATTCCTTCTCTTTCTCCGCCGTACTGCGACCCTCCTCGGCGGAAGCGAGCGCTTTTTTGAGCTGCGCGATTTCGACGCGCAACGCTGCCTGCGCCTTTTTATCGCCACCGCTGCTCTGAATTTTCTCGAGCGAACCCTGCGCCGCGGCCAGTTGATCTCGCGCTTGTTTCTCCGCGCCTTTCGTTTTTTGCAGTTCGGTCTGAGCCTTCTCCAACTTCGAATTTGTCTCCTGCAACCGCCCGGTCAGGGTTTCCCTCTCCTTCTGCACCGCGCTGTAATCCTTGCGAGACTTCTGCAGATCCGACTGCAAGTCATCAATCTTTTCGCGCAATCGTTTGGTCGCTTCCTGAATCGACGCGTCGTTCACAAAGGCGCTCGGCGCCGTGTTCGCGGACGGAAACGCCTCCGTGGATTTGGAACGCACATCGCCTGGCCGCGGCGTCACAATCTCGACGTTCGGTTCGGGAGCGCCGGCCTTTTCCGGGAGAAC
>DASYVG010000215.1:0-2344 GCA_035937255.1 Chthoniobacterales bacterium
GGCCGTTCCGTTCCGCGAGAAACAGTAACCGCTAAGCGGCAGACCGACGCTTGTGCTTTACGAGCGTTGACGTTGAGCGTCCGCCACCAGCAGCGACGCGTTTGAGCTTCGTCGCTTTCGTGCGATTGAGGCTTTCCCGGAGCACTTTTACGAGATCGACGACATTTGTCGCAGGCCGAGATGCGAGAGGGCGCGCAGCGACTTCTTTGTTTTGCGCTTTTTGCTCGATGATTTCCATCAGCGCTCCGCGGTATTCGTCACGATATTTCTCCGGCTCCCAAGCGACGGCCATGCTTTCGATAAGCGCTTCGGCCATTTTCAATTCTTTATCGCTAAGCTCTTTGGCCGGCACCGTCGTCAGCTCATCGGCGCTTAAGATTTCATGCGCGAAGTGCATTAGTTCCAAAATCAGGAAGAGCCAGTCCGGCTTTACCGCCGCGAGATATTCGCGACTTCTGATGGCAACTTTCGCGATTCCAATCTTGCCAGTTTTGCTCAACGCCTTGTGCAGAAGTGCGTAGGCCTTTTCGCCCCCTTTTTGAGGCTCGAGGAAATAGGGCTTGTAGAAAAACTTGGGATCTACCTGATCCAGATCGACGAAATCCGTAATATCGACAGAGTGCGTTGATTCGATTCTCACCTTTTCAAAGTCTTCGTCGCTCAGCACTACGTAACGACCTCGCTCGTATTCGTAGCCTTTGACGATCTCGTCTGAAGACACTTCCTTTGCATCGGCGTCCGCTACCTTTTTGTAACGGATGGGACTAAGATCTGTTTTGCGCAGCTGTCGGAAGCTCAACGACTCCTCGCGAGTCGCCGGGTACACGGAGACTGGGATATAAACGAGTCCGAAGCTAATGCTTCCCTTCCAGATCGCACGCATAAGGCGGATTGAAATCGTCGCACAGAACCAATTCGGTCGTCAATCCTCCATCAGATTCTTGTGATCATCGAAGCGCGAGAAATGCGGTGAGCAGCCCATCGGATCGTACCGCGTAGCGGTGACCGTCATTCCGAAGCGCATCGAATGTGAACAGCGTGCGACCGACCGAATTGCTGGCAGATGAAAAAATCGTGCCGCGCTCATCACGACCGCTAAGTCCAACATGCGTCTCGTGCGGTTAACGCAATCCAGCGCGGTGCGCGGCAATTGGGATTCTCTTTGTAAGAAGGGAAATCGTGTGAATACGCAGTATTTGCGCAGCATTCGAGCAACGTCGAAAGCGGGTTCGATCCCCATATGCGCTGCGATTCTTGCTCACCTCGCGCGATGCGCCCGCCGGTCTTATTCCCCGCCTGAAGCCGCCGATGGGTCGGGGCGCAGTTCGCAAGCAGGACAATCGGTTACTCACTCGCGCCATCGCTGCCGGCCAGCGCGCGTTCCGATTACGTTTCACCAAGGCGGACCATACCTGTGATCAGTGAATCGCCCAGGTCAATCCGAAGGGCGCTGGGTCCGACTGTTCGCGGTTATTTATCAGCCTCCGTCGCGATACCCCGACTGCATCGCATCAACGCGTAAGGTCTGTTCGATTGTGCCATTGAAACCTCGGATACGAATCTCGCCGTTCGTGTCAACACAGCGCTGTTGGGCGAATCGAATTGCTTGCGGCTTGAGTACAAACACTCGCAGCAATCCGAGGGGCTCCAAACAAGCCCACCCACACCGATGCGGCTCGATCTCGATAACCACACGCGATCCCACATCGCGCAGATTGGCATAAAAACGGACGATCTGTCCAGCCCGTTTTTCTTGAAAGAGACTTTTTAGTCTCTCGTCACATTTCGTTAGGTCGTGGATGGTGTCCGACACATAAGAAAGCAGGCTGAGGATTGCCCGAGTAGCTAATCGAGTCCGGTAGTCTGCTTCGTCGCGGAGAGTCGATCATTCCCACATATGTGACTGGAATGGCGACATTGATTCGTCCTAATCCGAATCTTCGGCGGCGCCTCGGTTCAAAAAAAAGGCGGCGCCGGGAATTTCCCAGCGCCGCCCGCCACTCTGTAGTTACCGAAGGGTGTTGCCCGCGCGGCCGTTGCCGTCGTCGCCTCGGGGATTATTCCCGTGCTGGTGGTGAGCATGTTTTCCAGCGTGCTTCTTGCCGCCCTTCGCATCTTTCTGCGGTTCCAAGTCTTTCACGTCCTGGGTCGTTTCTGTCGTCTTGGGATTTTTGTTTTCTGACATGTCCGATGTTCCTTAGTTGTTAGGGGTTTCTCTCGTGCAGCGGAGGTTCATTTCTCCGGCATCTATCCAGTGTTACCATGACGCGTGCCAATGGAAGTCGCGAGACTCTGGAAATCTCATCGGTGTCCGTCAAGTACCTCGCCAACAATAACTTAAATG
>DASYVG010000216.1:0-4567 GCA_035937255.1 Chthoniobacterales bacterium
CTCGCAGATATCAACATGGATGGCCTGAGCGTCTGGGGTAGAACGCGGGACATCGAAGACATCAGCTTCGGCAACTCCGAACTCGACGACATCCTTGCAGCCGCCACCGCGCGTCACGGGCGTGTCATGAATCCCAATACGCAACCGGAAAAGGGCAGCTTCTACCGTGCCGACCAATTCGAATTTTCGAAAGTAGGCATTCCTTCTCTTTACACCGGCGCGGGTCGGGAGGTGATTGGAAAACCAGCTGGGTTCGGTCAGCAGAAGAAAGACGAATTCGTAGCGCAGCATTATCACCAGCCGTCGGATCAAGCCGACCCGTCGTGGGATCTGGCGGGCGGCACGGAAGATGTGCAACTCCTCTTTGAAGTAGGTTACCAGGTGGCGAACGGCGACCGGTTTCCCGATTGGAAAACAGGCGCGGAATTCAAGGCGAAGCGCGATGAAATGCTCGCTCGCAAAGAGGTGAAGTGAGCGTGACGGAGGCGACTGCTCGCGCTCCGGCTGTATTTCGTGACGGCCACACAAAAGTGTAGAAGGCATCTCGTAAATGTCATCCAACGTGTTCGGCTATGTAGCCGCGCCTCTATGAGGCGCGAACTGGCGCGGCTCACAGAGCCGCGGCTACAACCACGGGCGGCATTTACGAGATGGCTTGTAGGCGAAATCGCGCGGCAGACTCATACTGGCGTCTGACACAGACGCCCTACAAATTCGTTGGAGCGCCTTTGGAACCGCTTTTAGTGCCGGAAGTGACGCACGCCGGTGAAGATCATCGCCATGTCGCGCTCGTTGGCGGCCTCGATAACCTCCTCGTCGCGGACCGATCCTCCCGGCTGAATCGCGCATGTGGCACCCGCTTCGGCGGCGGCGATAAGGCCATCGGCAAACGGAAAAAACGCATCGCTCGCAACCGCACTCCCCTTGAGCGCAAGACCGGCTTCGGCCGCTTTCCAGACTGCGATGCGGGACGCATCCACGCGTGACATCTGTCCGGCACCAATACCAAGTGTGCGATCCGCCGCCGCGTAGACAATCGCATTCGATTTCACATGCTTGACCACCCGCCAGCCGAAGAGCATGGCGGCACGTTCCGCGTCGTTCGGTTGTCGCGCTGTCACGACTTTCATCGTGGGCCCAGCCTCCCCGGCGCTGTCACGCTCTTGCAGAAGAAGGCCGCCGACGACCGACCGAAGATCAGGAAGCTGCCGGGGTTTTTCTGGCGTGGGCAGCGCGCGAATCAGGCGCAAATTTTTCTTCTTCTGGAAGAGCGTGCGGGCCGCGCCGTGGAATTCCGGGGCGATGATAACCTCGCTGAATATTTCGCTGATCGCCTTTGCCAGTCCCTCCGTGACAGCGCGATTGGTGATAATAACTCCGCCGAACGGCGACTGTTTATCAGTCGAAAAAGCCTTCTCCCACGCCGCGCGTAAATCTGGATCACTGCCGACGCCGCACGGGTTGGTGTGTTTCAGGATCGCAACGGTCGCTTCTGAAAACTCGGCCAGGAGATTTGCCGCGGCGCTGATGTCGAGAATGTTGTTAAACGAGAGTTCCTTCCCGTGGAGCTTTTCGAAGTGCCGGTCGAAATCTCCGTAGAGAGCGGCCGCCTGATGGGGATTTTCTCCGTAGCGCAGACGCGTCGCGAGCGGGAGAGAGATCGAGAACGAAGTGTCGGTCTGCTGTTCCTGATTCAGAAAATTCCCGATCGCCCGGTCGTAATCGGACGTTTTCAAAAATGCCTTTATGGCAAGCCGTTCCCGCAACTTCAGCCCGGTTGCGCCGTCCCGATCGCGTAGCGCTTCCAGCACAATCGCGTAATCGGCTGGATCAACGACCACCGTGACCGATTCGTAATTTTTTGCGGCGCTTCGAATCATGGATGGTCCGCCGATGTCGATCTGCTCGATCGCTTCCGCCAGCGTCACGCTTGGCTTCGCGATCGTTGCTTCGAACGGATAGAGATTCACGACCACAAGATCGATCGGCTCGAAGCCGCACTCTTTCGCCTGTGCTTCATGCAGAGCATTCCCGCGTTTGTAGAGCAATCCACCGTGCACCCGCGGATGTAGCGTCTTAACTCTTCCTTCGAGAACCTCCGGGAAGGCCGTGAAACTCGAGATGTCTCGAACCGGAACGCCTTCGCGACGCAGCAACTCCGCCGTCCCGCCCGTGGAGATGATATCGACGCCTTGCTTCTCCAGCTCGCGCGCAAAATCCGCGATGCCTTTTTTATCGGAAACTGAAATCAATGCGCGCGCGATCCTCATAGGAGAAAGGATCCACCTTGGCTCAATCCGTCCCGGGCGTCACGATGCAACTCGTACCCGACGCGGGGCGCAGAGCAGTCTAGTGCTCTGTATCACTTGAATGGAAAGCAGCCCGAGCGGCGTTCTGGGGAGCGCACGCGACTCGCGTGCGGGTTTCGGCGACGCGCCGAAACGAACTTGGCACGGTGCGGGCGGGACCGCGCTGCTGGGAAGAAAAGTTCACGATGGCGAGGTCGCCATCGCCAGCACGCGAGTCGCGTGCGCTCCCCAGATGCGCGCTTTCGCGTGACAGATCCTATATGAGGAAAGGATACAGGACTCTAGCGTCTTTTCCGCGTACCGGGGTGGAGTGCTTGACCTGTCGCGTCAACGCCCGGAAACTGGCCGCCTGATGCTGCGTCCGCAGACACTGAAGGAAGGTCGCTGGATCTTCGTGGTGCTCGTCATTTTCATGCTCGCCGGGTGGCTGGTTTCGCCCTGGATTTCCGCGGCGTGCTTGGCGTTGATCATCTACACCCTGGCGTTTTTTCGCGATCCGGAACGCGTCGCGCCAGCAGATCCAGACTCGGTGGTGGCGGCAGCCGATGGAGTTGTCGCTGACATCGGTGAGATCGAGGAACCGGAGGTGCTGCGAACCTCGATGCGGCGGGTCGGAATTTTTCTTTCCGTTTTCGATGTGCACACAAATCGCGCTCCGGTCGATGGCCGCATCATTTACCGGCAGCATCATGAAGGTCTCTGTCTCGATGCGCGGAGCGAACATTGCTCCACGAAAAACGAAGCGATGACCTGGGCGTTCGAGAATCCGCGCGCGACCATCGTTGTGCGCCAACTCACCGGGGCGATTGCGCGGCGCATCGTTGGCTGGTCGAAGGTTGGGGATGAGCTGCGGAAAGGGGAACGTTTCGGGATGATTCGCTTCGGCTAGCGTACGGAAGTATACTTGCCACTCGATGCGACACTCCTCGTCAAAGTGGGCGATCGCGTAGTGGGTGGACAAAGCATCATTGCGCGCCTCCCGTAAACCGCATGAACGAGCAGAATCCGAAGATTTATCTGCTGCCGAATCTGATGACGGCAGGCAACCTCTTCTGCGGCTTCGCCGCGGTGCTGAAAATTCTCGAAGGCGCGCTGCTCCAGACCTCCGACGCTGATGGCGCGGCGAACCTTTTTCACACCGCCATCTGGTTTATTCTCGGCGCGTGCATTTTCGATCTGCTGGATGGGCGCCTCGCACGTCTGGGCGGCAACGAAAGTGCGTTCGGACGCGAGTTCGATTCACTCGCGGACATCGTCTCGTTCGGGGTTGCTCCGGCGCTCATGGTTTACCGGATCGTGCTCCAGGAATTTCCGCGCGCCGGCTGGATCGTGGCGTTTGTTTACCTGGCCTGCGGCGGTCTACGGCTGGCGCGTTTCAATTGCATTGCCGCGTCCGAGAGCGGAGCGAGCAAAGATTTCCGCGGGTTTCCGATTCCCGCCGCCGCTGGGTTGATCGCATCGATCACGCTCTCCATGCTCTGGCTGGCCGAAGGCGAGCATCATCTCGGCAGGTGGAAGTTCGTGCTGCCGCCGCTGATGCTCTTCCTCTCTTTCATGATGTTCAGCCGTTTCCGTTATCCGAGTTTCAAGGGGATCAATTGGCGCACCACGAAATCGGTTCCTCGCTTCCTGATCATCAGTTTGCTCCTGATCATCACGGTGATGAACTACGAATGGATGCCGGCAACGGTTTTCATCGCCTACCTGCTCTATGGCTTCTTGCGGCCTTGGCTCTCGCGCGAATGGCAGCGCGGGATCGAGGAAGAAATCGGCGACGAACCTGAGGACGACGAGCCGATAGAACAGATGCCGTAATCCGCATCACGAGGCCGGCTCCTGGTTCAAGTGGAAGGCGACGCTCCGCGAGCCTTGTGAGCTGGATCGATTCCGGCTCGCCGGAGTCTCGCCCTACCGGCTCTGGTTGAGCTGTGCAAGAATCTCTGGATCGCGCACGTCCGCCCAGTGGCCCGTGAGTTCGAGCGCCTGGACTTTGCGGCCGGATCGCGCCAACTCGCGAATCGCATCGGTCAATTCGAACTCACCCCGCGGCGAACGCTCAAGTTTTGCAGTAAACGCAAAAATACTTGGTCGGAAGGCGTAGATTCCAGCGTTATACCACGGGCTCGTTGGCTCGCCTGGGAGCGACTTTTCGCGCAGATCGATTAGCTCGAAATTCTCATTCACGAACACGGCGCCGCCTTTGCTCACGTCTTCGTTGCGCTTCACGCTGACCATCGCTTCCACATTTTCGGGCAGAT
>DASYVG010000217.1:0-10503 GCA_035937255.1 Chthoniobacterales bacterium
CGATCGCGCTCGTCCTGGCGCTCGCTCCACGTTTGCGTCGCGAATGGAAGCGCCCTGGCATTTATGCGCTCCTCTCTGTTTTCGCGCTTTGCACGCTACCGCCGATCCTTTGGAACGCGCAGCACGACTGGATCACACTCGCGCATCTGCGCGCGCGCGGCAGCCTCGATGAAGCGCCTGGCTTCCACCCGCTCGAGACACTGGCCTATCTCGGCGAACATTTCGTTACCTACTCGCCGCTCTTGTTCGGCGGTCTGATCATCGCCGTGGTGGCGAATCGGCGTCGCTTTCGCCAGCAATTCAAAGTACTCTTTCTCGTTTGGTTCGGTCTGCCGGTCTTCCTCTTTTATCTGCTGCTCTCCTTAAACAAAGCGGCTGCGCCGAATTGGGATGGCCTCGCCTTCCTCAGTCTGGGCGTCCTGGCTGTTTCCTACTGGCGCGAGCGAATCGAGGGGCGAGCCAGTCTGAAATACGGGGCCGCTGCCGCGTTGTTGCTCGCGCTCGGAATGAGCGCGCTGGCGCTGGACTCCGATCTTCTGCGAACGTTTGGCGTGAACGTGGCGCGACGTGATCCAAGTGATCGGATGCGCGGATGGAAGGCAGCCGCGGCCACGGTCGAAACATTGCGCCGCGAGGTTGAAGCCGCGACCGGCACACGGCCGTTCGTCATCGCGGACGAACGCGATCGCGCCTCGGAGTTCTCCTTTTATTTCCGAGATAAAGGAGCGGAAGGACCGGGCCATCCGCTGGTTTACATCCCGGAGTCGCAGGACATCGTGAATCAGTTCTCGTTCTGGCCCCGCTATGACGAATTCGTCCCGTTGTCGCCGGGCAGCAGCCGACCCGACGGCGAAGTCTACACAGAAGAGAATGGCGTGAATCCGTTCCTCGGACGCACCGCGCTTTATGTGCAGGCGAATGGCAAGGAGCGCGTTCCCCATAACATTCGAGTCGCGTTCGAATCGGCAACCCCGCTCGCCACCATCGAGGTGCAGCGTTTTGGTCGCGTCCTGCGCGAGCTGCGCGTTTTCGTGTGTCGGAACTACCGCACTTTGCCGCTATGAACGGCGCGTCACCGGCTGTCTCGGTTGTAGTGCCTCTTTATAACGAAGAGGAAAACGTCGCTCTCCTACAGGCGGAACTAGCCAGCGCGCTGGCTGAGGTCGATTACGAGCTGATTTTTGTCGACGATGGCTCGACCGATCGGACCGTCGCGAACATTGGAGTGCATCCGAGCGTCCGGGTTATCCGCTTTGTGCAGAACGCCGGGCAAAGCGCTGCGATTTACGCCGGGCTGCATGCCGCTCGCGGCAAAACCGCGGTGTTGCTGGACGGTGATCTGCAGAACGATCCCCGCGATATCCCGAAACTGCTGGCGAAGATCGAGGCCGGGGCTGACCTCGTCTGCGGCTATCGCGCGCGACGTAAAGACACGTTGCTTAAGCGCCTGACGAGCCGAGTGGCAAACTTAATCCGCAGCCGCTACACGAAGGACGGCGTGCGCGACACGGGCTGTACCTTGAAAGCGATGCGGCAGGAGTGCATCGGCGCGCTCGTCCCATTCAAAGGGATGCACCGCTTCATCCCAGCCTTAATCAAAGGCGCCGGCTTTCGCCTCGTGGAAATTCCGGTCAACCATCGGCCGCGGAAGTTCGGCGTCAGCAAATATGGGCTCGGCAATCGAGCAGTTCGCGCCACGGTCGACATGCTCGGCGTGCGCTGGCTGCTCTCACGGCAGCTTAATTACCGCGTCGATCCGGTCTCGGATTGACTGTCCTGCTTCTCTCGCAGAGGCTCGCGCTTGATGAGCGATTCCGCTGCGCGTCCGACGGCCGCTCTCATCCTCGGCATCTTCCTTTGTGCCGGCATGACACTGGCCGGTTTCTTTATCGCGCGGGCCCTGGAATCCAGCAGACGAGTCGAGCGCTTCGTCACCGTTAAGGGGTTGTCGGAACGCGAAGTGCCCGCCGATTTAGCGATCTGGCCACTCCGGTTCAACGTCGCGGCGAATGATTTGAAGACCCTCGAAGATCAGATCGCCGCCAGCCGGAACACTGTTCGACAGTACCTCGCGGCCGCGGGGTTCAAAGACGGGGAGATTTCGATTTCACCACCGCAAATCGTCGACGCCGAGATTAAAGCCGATTCCGATTCGACGGACA
Source organism: Chthoniobacterales bacterium (assembly GCA_035937255.1). Taxonomy (GTDB): domain Bacteria; phylum Verrucomicrobiota; class Verrucomicrobiia; order Chthoniobacterales; family UBA10450; genus JACCXL01. The sequence continues at coordinate 2,163 of DASYVG010000217.1, forward strand.
AAAAGCCGCCCGCGCTGCGGTATTCCGCTTCACTCACCACCCTGTTGCGCAGTCCGCGCGTCGATGAAGTGCGCAAGGTGATGGAAACAAGCGATCAGCTGGTGCAAAACGGAGTCGCGCTGACCGGCGGCGACTACTCCGGAAAAGCCGAGTTCTTGTTCACCGGCATCAACGATATCAAGCCAGGAATGATCGCGGAAGCGACCGTGAACGCGCGGAAAGCAGCGGAACAATTCGCGAAAGATTCCAACAGTCTGGTCGACCCGATCCGGCGTGCGACGCAGGGTGCTATCGAAGTGAATGATCGCGACTCGAGCTCGCCGCACCGAAAGATCATCCGCATCGTCACCACGGTCGATTATTTCCTCCTCTAAGGGCGCTGCCGCTCGCCCACTCGCGCGCCCAAAAGCCTCTTGTCAACCGGGACGCCGACGCTAAGCTTCCGGCTCCCAATCGGGAACTCGCATGTCCTTGGCCAGCTTATTGACTGCGGAGCAGATCGTCCCGCAGATGACCGCGAAGGAACGCTGGCCGGCGATCGTGGAACTCATCGACCTGCTGGTGAGCCTCGGCCGCATCCAGCCGGGCGATCGTGAGAGCATCCTCGCCTCCCTCAAGCAACGCGAGGAGACAATGAGCACCGGCATCGGGTTCGGCATCGCTATTCCGCACGCTTCTTCAGATCGAATCAGCGAAGTCGTCGCCGCTTTCGGACGCTCCGCTGAAGGGATCGAATTCGACGCTCTCGATAATGCTCCGGTGAGGTTCGTGGTGTTGTTCATTGTGCCGAAGGATCAGTTCCAGACACATCTGCGCACGCTCGCGTCCATCGCCAAGTTTCTGAACGATCGCGGCACGCGTGAAAGTCTCGCGAACGCGAAGTCGGCCGAGGAAATACTCGCCATCTTTGGCGATCGCCCGCAGAAGTAAGCGTGGAAACGTTCCAGGTTCTTCTGGCGCGAGAATTGTCTCGCGCGCTCGTCGCCGCACAATTGCCTTCCGCCGGCGAAGTGAGCGCCGCGACCGATGCACGCTTCGGCGATTACCAGACAAACGCGGCGCTGATTCTGGCTAAACAAAGAGCGGAGAACCCGCGCGTGGTCGCGGACCGTATCCTGCAGCATCTGCAGGTCGAGGAACTCAGCGAGGCTCCGCAAGTTGCCGGGGCTGGCTTCATCAACTTCCGGCTTCGCGCGGACCGGATCGCTGAGCGCGCCCTCGCATTACTGGATGACGATCGGCTAGGCGTCTCCACCGCCGCTTCGCCTCGGCGCATCGTGATCGATTTTGGATCGCCCAATGTGGCAAAGCCGATGCATGTCGGCCATATCCGCAGCACCGTGCTGGGAGATTCGCTGGCCCGGATTGCCGAATTTCTCGGCCATGTGGTGATCCGCGACAATCACATCGGCGACTGGGGCACGCAGTTCGGGATGGTAATTTACGGTTGGAAAAATCTCCTCAACCGCGAGGCCTTAACGGCCGACCCGATCGCGGAGTTGGTTCGCATCTACAAAGAGACAAATGACGCCGCGACCGCCGACGAAAAGGTCCGGAAGGCCTGCCGGGAAGAGCTGGTCAAATTACAGGCGGGAGATCCGGAAAACGTCAATATCTGGAAAGAATGCGTGGCGCTTTCGATGCGGGAATTTGAGGCTGCCTACAACGTGCTCGGCGTTCATTACGACATCCAACGCGGCGAAAGTTTTTATAACGATCGCTTGCCTGATGTAGTCGACCGACTGCTTCGTTCCGGTCTCGCGGAAATCAGCGACGGCGCCGTCTGCGTCTTCTTTCGGGACATCCCAGATCTGGCCGACAAGCCTTGCATCATTCGGAAACGCGACGGCGGCTATAATTATGCTACGACCGATGTGGCGACGGTCGATTACCGCATCAACGATCTGAAGGCGGACACTGTCTGGATTGTCACCGGCGCGCCCCAACAGCTCCATTTCCGTCAGATTTTCGAGCTCGCCCGCCGCGAAGGGTATCGCGCTGATTTCCGCCACATCACTCACGGCAGCATTCTGGGCGACGATCGGAAACTAATGAAAACGCGCTCCGGCGAGAACGTGCCACTGCGCGATTTGTTACAGGAGGCGGTCGCGCGAGCGCGCCGGATGATTGACGAAAAGAGCCCTGAGCTCAACGAGAATGAGAAGGCGCGCGTTGCGCAGATCATCGGGATCGGCGCTGTAAAATATGCGGATCTGTCCCAGTACAGGATGACTGATTACGTCTTCTCATGGGACCGGATGCTCGCCCTGCAGGGCAACACCGCGCCCTATCTACAAAACGCCTACGTGCGGATCCGCTCCATCTTCCGCCGCTTCGGTGGCGATCTGCCTCAGACTCGTGCGCTGGAAATCACCGAGCCCAGCGAGCGCGCCCTCGCAATCTCGATCTGCCAGTTTGCCGAAATCGTGCCCACCGTCCTGAACGACTTTCGACCCAATGTACTGGCGAATTACTTGTTTGAGCTCGCGAACAAGTTTCACTCTTTCTATGAGGCATGCCCGGTGCTAAAGGCGGCGGAATCGGCGCGCACCTCGCGACTTCTCTTGTGCGAGCTGACCGCGCGCACGCTGCGGCGCGGTCTCGACTTGTTGGGAATTGAAGTGCCGGAGCAGATGTGATTCCAGATCTACAGCGCGCGCAGCGAGGTCACCTTCGCGAAGCCATTCAAGTGCGCGGTACTGGTTTCATTGCTAGATAAAAGTCATGCTAACGTCGTCCCTGCGCATCCCTGGTTCGACATATCGGTTGCAATTCAACCGCGCCTTCACCTTCGCCCAGGCGCGGGAGATCGTGCCATATCTTCACGATCTCGGCATCACGGATTGCTACGCCTCGCCTTACTTCCAGGCGCGCGCTGAGAGCATGCACGGCTATGACATCACCGATCACAACCAGCTAAACAGTGCGATCGGTTCTCGCGCCGAATACGACCAGTGGGTCGCCGATCTGCAGGCGAAAGGCATGGGCCAGATTCTGGATTTCGTCCCGAATCACATGGGCATCGGCGAGCCGCTCAATCGCTGGTGGGCTGACGTGCTCGAGAATGGCCCTAGTTCCATCTACGCGCCCTATTTCGACATAGAGTGGCGACCGCTGAAATCAGACCTGCGGGACAAGGTGCTGCTTCCGATCCTCGGCGATCAATACGGACGCGTTTTGGAACGCGGCGAATTACAAGTGCGCTTCGAAGAAGGAGCGTTCTTTCTTTACTATTACGAACATCAATTGCCGCTCGCTCCCGGGACTTTTCGTTACGCGCTCGAGATCGCGCTGGACGAGCTCGCTCCGCACAAAGAGGAGGATTTCTACGCTGAATTCCAAAGCATTTTGACCGCTCTGGAATACCTGCCGCGCCGCAACGAAACCGACCCGGACCGAATCGCCGAACGCGCGCGTGAAAAGGAAATCGTGAAGCGTCGCCTCGACCGCCGTTGTCAGGAGGCGCCGCCCCTCCAGCGCGCGATCGAAAAAGCGCTGACTCGCATCAACGGAGTCGTGGGGCAACCGCGTAGCTTCGATGCGCTCGATGAACTCCTAAACGCCCAGGCCTACCGCCTCGCCTTCTGGCGCGTGGCGGCGGAAGAGATCAACTATCGCCGCTTTTTTGATGTGAACGATCTCGCCGCCATCCGCATGGAACGTCCGGAAGTATTCGATGCGGCGCACCCGTTGCTGCTCGAACTCGTGCGGACGAAGGCGGTCACCGGACTTCGCATTGATCACCCCGACGGTCTCTACTTGCCGCAGGAGTATTTCCGGAAGCTGCAACTGCGCAGTGCAGAGGCGCTCGGCGCAGGAGAGCCGGAAGATGACCGCGCGGTTTATCTCCTCGTCGAAAAAATTCTGAGCGGCCCGGAGCGCTTGCCCTCGGATTGGCCGGTGCACGGCACGACCGGATATGAATTTACCGGACAGGTGATCAGCGTGCTAGTGGACGGCAGCGCGGAACAGGCGATCACAAAAACATTTCAGCGCTTTATCGGCCACTCGATGCATTTCGGGCATCTGGTCTACGCCAAGAAACTCCTCGTGATGCGTCTTTCGCTGGCCAACGACGTCAATGTTTTGGGCAATATTCTCGACCGGCTTTCCGAGAAAAACCGCTGGTATCGCGATTTTACGCTGGATGCTCTGGCCCGCGCCGTGCGCGAGACGATCGCCTGTTTTCCAGTTTATCGGACCTACTGCGTTCCGGGGCAGCCGGTGCGAGAGGATGATCGCGCCGTGATCGAAAGAGCGGTGGCGGCGGCCAAGCGGCGCAATCCGGCGCTCGAAGAATCGGTTTTCAATTTTCTGCGCGATATTTTGCTGCTGCGCTTTCCCGATAACCTGGACGACGAAGCCCGCGCGGAGCACGCCGATTTCGTTCTGAAATTTCAGCAATGCACGGGACCTGTGATGGCGAAAGGGCTCGAGGACACAGTCTTCTATATTTATAACCGCCTGGCGGCGTTGAATGAAGTCGGCGGCGCTCCTCAGCAATTCGGAATTTCGGTCGCGGCGTTTCACGAATGCAATGCCGAGCGGCAACGGAGCTGGCCGGCGACGCTTCTCGCCACCTCGACGCACGACACGAAGCGAAGCGAAGACACACGGGCCCGCATGGCGGCGATCGCGGAAATTCCACAGCTTTGGCGGAGCTCATTGCAGCGCTGGCGTGTCTTAAATCGCAAAGCGAAAACGCGCTTCGAAGATGGCGAGGCACCGGATGCGAACGAGGAGTATCTGCTTTATCAAATCTTGCTTGGCACGTGGCCGGTTCTCCCCTCGGGCGAAGCTGCACCGAGCGTCGATGACGAATATGTCGGCCGAATTCAGGCTTACATGGCCAAGGCGCTGAAGGAAGCGAAGCTCAATACGAGCTGGATCCAGCCTAACGAGCAGTGGGATGCCGCCATGCAAGCATTCGTTGCCCGAATTCTCGAATCGTCAGCACGAAATAAGTTCATCGCGAGCTTCCTGCCGGTGGCGACAGAAATTTCTCGGCTCGGTGCTATAAATTCTCTTGCCCAAACCCTCTTGAAACTAACGTCTCCGGGAGTTCCGGATATTTATCAGGGGAACGAGATTTGGGATTTCAGCCTGGTCGATCCTGATAATCGGCGGCCGGTTGATTACGCGAGGCGCCGGGCGATGCTCGATGGCCTCGCGTCCGCCTCGGCCGACGAACTGTTGCGAGAATGGCCGGACGGAAGGATCAAACTTTTTCTGACGCAGCGGCTCCTCTGTTTCAGGCGCGCGCACGCGGAGCTTTTCCGCCAAGGGAATTACGTGCCGTTGCGAATCCACGGGGGTCTGGCGGATTGCTGCCTCGGATTTGCCCGCGAACATGGCGGCATCTGCATCACGGTGCTCGCTCCTCGGCTTTCATCTCGAGTTGGCTTCCCGCCGATCGGTGATCGCTGGCAGGAGACGACGGCTGAATTACCCGAAGAGATCGCGACGCTGCCGCAAACAGATCTTTTTACGGGTCGGGAACTGCGTGTCGATGGTTCTGCCGTCCGCCTGTCGGATGCACTGTCCCAACTCCCGTTCGCGGTCTATTCGAACGCGTCTGCGCCAAACTAGGCGTGATGGACTCCCTCGTTGAAGCGAACGATCAGGCTCGTGAACCAGCGCGCGCCGGCGCTTAGGTTCGCGAACAAATCAGTGCCGAAACCGGCGAAACTGACGCGCGAAGAAGCGAGAACGAGCATGGCGCAAAGAAGCACCAGGTTCATCAGATAGATAACAACGAGGGAAAAGAAGGTGCCTTGATCCGCCAGATCGCTCTGATTCTTTGGAATCATCCAGCACGTGAAAGTGAAGTGGAGCGCCCAGGTTGCGCCGATCAGGCCATAGAGCAGCTGCCCATACGGCTGAACGTTCAGGAACAGGCTGGCCAGGCCATACGCCCCAATCGCCAGGATGCTGTAGATGGGAAAAAAGTAGGGCGCGAGTGCGATCCAGAAGTTGTTTCGATCGGTGACGATATGTCCGCCATCGCGTCCCACACGAAAACGAGAGACGCGACCGCCCATTAAAAAGACCCAAAGCGCGTGTGTAAGCTCGTGACCGAACACGTAGACAAGCATTGGTCGAGGCAACCCGAAAAATGCGATGAACCAGAGGAGGGCGCCTAACGAAAAGAACCAGAATTCCTCAGCCGCCCAGAGTCGTTGCGACACCGTCGCGCGCGCGAAGACGGTGAAAAATGTCTGCGTGAGAACCGCGCAAATCGGCAACAAAAAAAGCGCGATCACGAACTTCACCCATCGTGTCGGGACCAACCAAGGCGCGGGCCCGCGACGCGCTCGCGGGTTCGGCCTGACGTAGCGTGCAACTTTGACCCGGCGCCTTCCGGAGCGGCTGCGAGCAGGGCGATTCATCGCGCGGAATCTGCGCCAGCGCTGCGCCAGCGAGCGGTGCTAGGCGCGGCCCATGTAGGAGCCGGTGCGGGTGTCGATCTTCACCGTTTCGCCCTCGTGGATAAAAAGCGGCACATTGACCGTCTTGCCTGTTTCGAGCACGGCCGGCTTGGTCACGTTCGAGGCCGTATCACCGCGGACTCCTTCCGGAGCCTCCACAATTTTCAAATGCACGGACGAAGGCAACTCTACCTGCACGGGACGGCCTTCGGTGTAGAGAACTTCCACGGGCAAATTCTCCACGAGGTAATCCTTCGCGTCAGACAGCAGCGAATCCTGCAGCGTGATGGTATCGTAGGTGTTCGGATCCATGAAGTGGTATCCGCTGTTGTCCTTGTAACTGAACTCGAGCGTCGTCCGGCTCATGTCGACAAGATCAACCTTGTCGGTTGATCCGAAACGCACATCCGCGCTCTTGCCGGTATTGATATACCGGATGATCGCCTGCACAAAGGCGCGCAGATTGCCCGGTGTGCGATGCTGGACGTCGAGCACGATGGCGGTGTTGCCATTGTATTTAATCGCCATGCCTTTTCGGAGATCGTTCGCGGCCGCCATAAAGAGTGGAGAGTGATAGTGGAGAGTCAGCCGGTTTTCAAGGCGCGAATGGGAGCGCTAGAGCAGTTTCAAACGCGTCAAATCCTGCGAATCGACCAAACCAACCGCCGCGAGTTTGTCGTCCACAACGATGAGATCATCGATCCGGTGCTGCTCCAACAGATTGAGGACTTCGACCGCCAGTTTGTCCTGATGAATTGTGACCGGGTTCAACGTCATCAGGTCCGCTACGAGCCGCTCGCCAACCCGCGGATCGTTTTGGAAGTGACGCACGAAATCACCATGCGTAAAAATCCCGAGCAGCTGTCCGTCGGCATCCGCGACCACGGCCGCGCCGGCGCGCAATCCCGTCATCGTTTTCAAAACCGAGGTGATCGGAGTGTCGGGCGCGACCAGCGCGAGCGCCGCCCGCGGGCGCATGATTTGATGCACACGAAGCAGCAAACTGCGACCGATCATGCCGGCCGGATGAAAACGCGCGAAGTCCTCCTTTTGGAACCCGCGCGCTTCCAGCAGAACCATGGCGAGCGCGTCACCAAGCGCGAGCATCGCAGTGGTGCTGGAGGTGGGAGCCAGATTCAGTGGGCAGGCTTCCTGTTCCACGTTGGCGTCGAGAAAGACGTGCGCGTTTTGCGCGAGCGTCGAGTCGCGTGCTCCGCACAGGGCGATGATCTTGACCTGGAAACGCGCAATCGCCGGAAGGATGCGAAGCAACTCCTCGGTCTCGCCGCTGGCACTGAGCGCCAGCACCACATCGCCATCGGAGACCATGCCGAGATCACCGTGCAGCGCATTAAGCGAGTCGAGCACGACTGCCGGCGAGCCCGTGCTGGTGAGAGTGGCGGCAATTTTCGCTCCGATGTGTCCGGATTTGCCGACGCCCAGGACAACCACTTTGCCACGGGTTTCGACGGCCTCCTTAATCAGCTCCACTGCCCGAGTGAAATTGTCATCCAGCCGGTCGCGCAGCCGTTGGATCTCAAAAATTTCGATCTCCAGCACGCGTCTAGCCTTCCCAAGATAGTCCATCGCGCTATAACTGTGGGCTGCGACTGGATGGCCGGCAAGGGTTTGCGCCGGGAAGCCGCCTGAAAACTCCTATGAAAAACACCTTCTTCATGCTTCTTTTCCTGGCCGCAATCACGGCGCACGCGGCTGATAATTTTGCGGCACGTACCGGAACGAACCGCCGTCCGGTTCGGGAACGTCGCGTGCCGCTCACCCGGGAACAAGTCACCGGAGTAGTCCCCCGCGCGCTCCGCGGCGGCAATCCTCTGCAGATGCTGAACCCCCTCGCTCCACGCCGTTACGGCACGGCAGAGGAAAGCGTGACCTACAAGCCGGGCTATCCCGGC
>DASYVG010000218.1:0-1705 GCA_035937255.1 Chthoniobacterales bacterium
TGTTCCCGGGATGACATGACTCTTGCCTTCATCGTAACGCAGAAAATCGATAGTCTGACCTTCGAACCAAGCCAGCATCGTCTCCTGGGTCACGGCAGAACCTCGGAAAGCCTGCTCCAGAATCTGCAGGTTGGTCTTTCCCGTCGGATCGCGCAGGATAACGGAGCTCGCCTCCGCGAAGAGCGCCACGTCCGCGTAGCGAATTTCGTTCACTCCTTCCAGCAGATTTAGTTTCAAGGTGTCACCGTTGATCGCAAAGTCTTGATTGTAGATCGTCAGGGAAGTCTCTCCGCTTGAGTTCTTCACGGCCAGTCCCGTCAAGAGTGTTACGAGAAGCAAAATGTTTCCCGCCGTTTTAGAGCAAGGGGTCTGAACGCACCAGTCCCTATGGCCCAGACAAACGGTCATCTACTCCGGGTTCGACAGGAGGTGGTTCTTGGTTAACCATCGGGCCGCCGCAGGGGTAAGCAGACCGCGAACTTTGTTTCACGAACGAAAGAAGAATGAACGCTGAACGGGCGCGCCTGGCGGACAACGACGCGGACGAGCAGCGCTGGAAGCGGTGGGGCCCGTACCTCAGCGAACGTGCCTGGGGTACGGTGCGCGAAGATTACAGCGCGAACGGGGACGCCTGGAATTATTTCCCGCACGAACACGCCCGCTCGCGTGCCTACCGCTGGAGCGAGGATGGCATTGGGGGGATCTGCGATGCGAAGCAACGCCTTTGCCTGGCGTTCGCGTTCTGGAACGAGCGCGATCCGATTCTGAAAGAGCGCTTCTTCGGGCTGACCGGCCCGCAGGGCAACCACGGCGAGGACGTGAAAGAAATCTATTTCTACACGGACAGCACGCCGACGCATAGCTACATGCGGATGACCTACCGTTATCCGCAGGCAGCCTTTCCGTACGAGGAACTGGCCGAGGCCAACGCGCGGCGTTCCCGGCAGGAAGGGGAGCTGGAGCTGTGGGACACAAACGCGCTGGCCGATGGATTTTTCGACATCGACGTCGAGTACGCCAAGCACGCGCCGGAGGACATTCTGATTCGCATCACCGCCACGAACTGCGGCCCGAGCGCGGCGCCGTTGCATATTCTACCGACTCTCTGGTTTCGAAACACCTGGAGCTGGGGACGCGATCCGCGCCGGCCAAACCTGAGGGCCGGCGAGCGAGCGCAGGGAAATCTTTCGGTGATCGAGGCGAGCCACGACTTGCTCGGTGAATATGTCCTGGCGTGTGAGGAAACGCCGACGCTGTTGTTCGCCGAGAACGAGACCAACAACGTCCGTCTTTGGGGTGCGCCTAATGCCAGCGTTTACGTCAAAGATTCAATCAACGACTACGTCGTGCACGGCAATCCGGCTGCGGTGAATCCGGCGCGCGTCGGAACGAAAGCCGCCGCGCATTACCGGTTCGAGATCGCGGCCGGTGAATCGCGCACGATTCGCCTTCGTTTCACGCGCGCGGACGATCTGGGGAGCGAACGCGACTCGCCGCGATTCTCTGCGGAAATGAGTCCGATTGGCGAGGCGCCAGTCGATGCGCGCGAGTCGCGTAGGCTCCCCAGAAAAGACTCGCCTGGTCCGTTTTCTGATTTCGACGAGGTCTTCAACCTGCGCAAGGCCGAGGCGGACGACTTCTATGCTGCGCTTGCGCCGCTGAACCTGGGAGAAGAGCACAAGGCAATCCAGCGGCAGGCCCTCGC
>DASYVG010000219.1:0-18182 GCA_035937255.1 Chthoniobacterales bacterium
CGAACGGGCCGCAGCAGAACGCGCAGTTGCATCGAAACTTTGGGAACGGCATCAACCGCAACCAACTAAATCAATCGGTCCGTCGCGATCGCCGCCTTGAGAACGGCGACGGCGTGGGAAAGGTGCGTGGGGTTAATGCGCAGGGCGGGGCGAACGCCGCGGCAACGACAAACGCTCAGATCGGTGCGAACCGGCTCCGCGATCATCGGCTCGAACTTACGCCCGAGCAGCGGCAGGCGCGACGCGCGGCGAATCAGAATCGGATGCAGCAGTTCAACCGCAACGGATTCGCGGAAGCAGCCCGCCGGCATAATCGTGAGTTTCACGATCGCGATTGGTGGAGGCATCATCACACCCGCATCATCCTGATTGGCGGCGGCTGTTACTTTTGGGATGCGGGCTGGTGGTACCCGGCGTGGGGTTATTCCACCGCCTATAATTATTATCCGTACGACGGGCCGATCTATGCCTACAACGATCTCTCTCCGGATCGGGTGATCGCGGACGTGCAGGAGGCTCTGCAGCAGGACGGATATTATGACGGCTATGTGGATGGCGAACTGGGACCACAGACCCGCGAGGCGATCGCTCGATATCAGGGCGACAACGGCCTCCTGATCACTTCGGCCATCGACGAGCCGACGCTCGCAGCGCTCGGATTACTGTAGGAAACAGGCAACGATCTCGACCGGCCGCGCGGTGGGTGTGAGCTCGCCGCGCGACCTTTTTTGCGTTGGAAGGCATCGGCGGCGTAACGTCACTGGGGATCCTGCGCTTGTGCTTGGAATGGCCCTGCGGCAGATAAGCGAGATGGTCAACGAATCCGCGACTCCAGAGGCGCAGCTCGTCGGGCGCGATTTGCACCGATCGTTTCGGATCGGACCGCGACGAATCGAAGTGCTGCGAGGGATTTCACTGGCGGTGAGGGCGGGCGAAGCGGTTTTCCTGTGCGGCGCATCCGGTGCCGGCAAGACGACGTTGCTGTATACTCTGGCAGGACTGGAGCGACCGGAAGCGGGGACCGTGGAATTCGAAGGCCAGCGGCTATATAGCGGGAGCGCAACATCGCAGGCAAAGCTACGGAACGAAAAGATGGGCTTCGTTTTCCAGGGATACTTTCTTCTGCCCGAGCTTACCGCGGTGGAAAATGTCCTGATGCCCGCGATGGTGGGCGGCCGCCAGAAGCGGGAAGCAGCCGAGGCGAGCCTGGCAGCGGTGGGATTAGGTGATCGGCAACATCACCTGCCGGCTGAGCTTTCCGGCGGCGAGCAGCAACGGGTCGCCATCGCACGCGCTCTGACGAACGATCCCGACATCATCTTTGCGGATGAGCCGACCGGCAATCTCGACTCCCGCACGGGCGACACGATCGTGGATTTGCTGCTCAGTCTCGCGCGCGAACGCGGCAAAACGCTGCTCGTCGTCACGCACGACAGCCGCCTCGCAGCCAGAGGAGATCGGGAATTGAGGATTGTCGACGGGCGGTTGCAATAGCCGGCCGGCAATCGATTTGCGCTTGAATTGGATCGTGAACAGCGGAACGTTTTTCCGTGCTTACAAAATCTTCGGCAGGCGGCGTCGACGAAATGGTAATGGGTGAGCCAAAGAATCGCGGAGCCGCGGCGAAGCGGGCCGTGAAGCCGGCGGGTGAATTAGAAGCGGCGACCAAAACGGCGGCGAAACCATCAATCATCTATATTGATGGAAAGTTTCTGCCGGAGAGCGAAGCAAAGATCTCGGTGTTCGATCACGGCTTACTTTACGGTGACGGAATTTTCGAAGGCATCCGCTTTTACAACGGCCGTGTCTTCCGGCTGGAGGAACACCTCGAGCGCTTATGGGACTCCGGACGCTCGATTTGTCTCGAGATGCCGATAACGCGCGCGGAAATGACCGAGGCGTTGCTCGAGACGATCCGGCAGAACGCTCTCCGCGATGGCTACATCCGCTTGGTCGTAACCCGTGGCGTCGGGAACCTCGGATTGAATCCCGCGCAATGTAAACGACCGAGCGTGATTATCATTGTCGCGACGATCGCGCTGTATTCCAAAGAAGTTTACCGCCGCGGACTGACCGTCGTGACGTGTGCAACCCGGCGGATAGGGCCGGCCGCGCTGAATCCCGCCGTGAAGTCGCTCAATTATCTGAACAACGTGCTCGCCCGCATCGAGGCGAATCTGGCCGGGGCTGATGAGGCGTTGATGTTGAACGATGCTGGCAATGTCGCGGAGTGCACGGCGGACAATGTTTTTGTGATCAAACATGGTCATATTTTCACTCCACCGATTACGGCCGGCGCGTTGCGCGGAATCACGCGCTCGGTTGTCTTCGAGATGGCGGCGGAACTCGGGATCAAAATCTCTGAAACCGACATCACACGGCACGATGTCTTCATCGCGGACGAATGTTTCCTGACCGGAACGGCGGCGGAAATCATCCCGGTGATCAAAGCGGATGGGCGCGTTATCGGCAGCGGTAAACCGGGTCCGATCAGCCTGCGCATGGTCGCGCGCTTCCGGGAGCTGACGCAGGAATCCGGTACGCCGATTGTTTCGTAATATCCTCCGAAACGGGATAGGCGCGAAAGGTGCTGAACAAGCGGAAGAGGTTTGAATGTTTGGGACGTTCCGCGGTCTAATCTACGGCAATGTTGTGCGACGTTTGCAAATGTAACGATGCGACAGTTTTCCTGACGCAAATTCTGGAAGGCAAGATGCAGAAAGTGAATCTTTGCGATGCTTGTTCGAAAGAAAAAGGCGTGCAGGATCCGACCGGTTTTGCGCTGGCCGATCTCTTGCTGGGGATCGGCGCGGCGGAAGAGATTGAGAAGGGTGGGCCTACCCAGCGATGTCCCGTCTGCGGATTCACGCAGGCTGATTTCAAGAAGACCGGCCGGCTCGGCTGCAGCAGCTGTTATGTCACCTTCGCAGAAGGATTGGGAAGTTTGCTCAAGGCGATGCACAAGGGGACCGAGCATGTCGGAAAACTTCCGCAGCGCGCACACCGTGCTTTGGAATTGAACGATCGGATGCGCAATTTGACAGAGAATCTGCAGAAAGCAGTCGCGGAGGAGAATTACGAGACGGCCGCGTCTTTGCGCGATCAAATCAAACAACTGGAGGGCGAGCTCGCAAACTAATTCATGAAGTTTGCAAACGTGATGGCGACCGGCGGAGAGTGGCTGCGCGGCGAAGGCCCGCATCACCAGATCGTCATCAGCAGCCGTGTCCGACTGGCGCGCAATGTGCGGGACCGCGCTTTCCCCGGCTGGGCCAAAAAAGCGGAGCGCATCATGGTGCTCGAGCAGATCAAGCCGCGGATCGAAGAATTGCCCGAGATGCAGGATTCGTTTTCGGAACTCCTGCAGGATTTATCCGCGCTGGAAAAGCAGGTCCTGGTCGAACGTCATCTGATCAGCCGCGAACACGCGGCCAAGAGTGTGGGTAGCGCGGTGATCATGAATCGCCGGCAGACTCTCAGCATCATGGTGAACGAAGAGGACCATCTACGGATGCAATCGATCCGATCGGGTCTGCAATTGAAGAGCGCCTTCAAGCTGGTGGATAAAGTGGACAGCACGTTGGAGAGCAAACTCGATTTCGCGTACGATCCGCATCTTGGCTACTTGACGGCCTGCCCGACGAATGTCGGCACCGGGATGCGCGCCTCTGCCATGTTGCACCTGCCGGGCCTGGTTCTAAGCGAACTGATCAACCAGGTGATCCAGGCCGTGAATAAAATCGGCCTGGCGGTGCGCGGTCTCTACGGCGAAGGCACGGAGGCGATGGGAAATCTCTTCCAGATTTCCAACCAGACGACGCTCGGAGAGAAAGAAGAAGAAATCATTAGCCGGCTGAGCAAGGTGATCGAGACCATTATCGAAAAAGAGCACGACGCACGGCAGATGCTGATCCAGAGAAAGTCGAACACCTTGTGGGATCAGATCGGACGCGCTTATGGAATTCTAACGTTCGCGCATGCGATGACTTCGAAGGAGGCGCTGAACCTTCTCTCCATTATGAAACTCGGCGTTGATCTCGGCGCATTCCCGGAAGATCGACGCCTGCCCATCGACGAACTCTTCATCGAGACGCAGCCGGCTCATCTGCAAAAGAGCTCGCAACAGAAGTTGAACGCGGAGGAACGAGACCAACTGCGGGCGCAAATTATCCGCGAGCGTTTGAAACTGTTCCCCAAACCTGATATCATCAAGGTGGCGCGGGAGTCAAGCAACGGAGCGAGTTCAGCGCCGTCAAAAAATGAATAATTTTACGCCGCGAGCACAGCAAGTTCTGGCACTCGCTCGCAAAGAAGCAGACCGCTTCAACCACAATTACGTTGGGACCGAGCATTTGCTGCTCGGTCTTATCAAACTCGGGCAGGGCGTGGCCGTGAACGTCCTGCAGAAGATGGGGCTCGATCTGGAGACGGTTCGGATGGAAGTGGAAAAGCAGGTCGGTTCCGGCCCCGAAACGAAAATGGTCGGAAACATTCCCTACACGCCACGCGTGAAAAAGGTACTTGCGCTCGCGGGCAAGGAAGCCAAGGCGCTGAATCATTCCTACGTCGGAACCGAGCATATTCTGCTCGGGCTGTTGCGCGAAGGCGAAGGGGTGGCGGCGCGGGTGCTGAAGAGTCTCGAGGTCGATATCGAGCGAACGCGCAATGAGATTTTGAAGGAGCTGGATCCGAACTTCACGCCACCGGAATCGGAACAGGAAGGGAACGGCGGGAGTGAAGGTACATCGAAAAAAGATGTTAAGACGCCGGCGTTGCGGGCGTTCGGGCGCGACCTGACCGAGCTGGCAAAGAAGAGCGAACTCGATCCGGTTATCGGCCGGCAGAATGAGATAGAGCGCGTGATTCAGGTGCTCTGCCGGCGCACCAAAAACAATCCGGTCCTGCTCGGCGAAGCGGGCGTGGGTAAGACCGCGATCGTGGAAGGGCTCGCGCAGGAGATCTCGAGCGGCAATGTGCCTGAGCTCCTGCGGGACAAAAAGGTGATCACGCTCGACCTCGCCCTGATGGTCGCCGGAACCAAGTATCGCGGTCAGTTCGAAGAACGGATCAAGGCGGTGATGGACGAAATTCGCCGTTCCAAGAATGTGATTCTGTTCATCGACGAACTGCACACAATCGTGGGCGCGGGTTCCGCGGAAGGCGCGATGGACGCGTCCAATATTATCAAGCCGGCGCTCAGCCGCGGAGAACTGCAGTGTGTGGGCGCGACGACGCTGAACGAGTATCGCAAGTACATTGAAAAGGATGCTGCCTTGGAGCGCCGTTTCCAGACCGTAAAGGTGGAGGCTCCGACCGTCGAGGAAGCGATTTTGATTTTGAAGGGCCTCCGTCCGAAGTACGAAGCGCATCACAAAGCAAAGCTGACGGATGAAGCTTTGGAGTCGGCCGTGAAGCTGGCCGACCGCTATATCAGCGGCCGTTTTCTCCCGGACAAAGCGATCGACGTGATGGACGAAGCCGGCGCGCGCGCGCGCATCAACGCGATGACGCGACCGCCGGACGTAAAGGAGATGGAACGCGAGATCGAAGAAATCCGGGTGGAAAAAGAAGCCGCGATCAAGGCGCAGGATTTCGAGAAGGCGGCGGCTCTGCGCGACAAAGAAAAGCAGACTAAGGAAAAGCTGGAAGCAATTCTTGCCGCCTGGCGCGAGGAGCGCGAAGAGAAGGAAGTGCTCGTGACCGCCGACGACATGATGCACATCGTCTCGAAGGTGACCGGCGTTCCGCTGCAGAAGATGGAGCAGAAGGAAACCGAGAAGCTGCTGCGGATGGAAGAGGAGTTGAAGGGCAAAGTGATCGGACAGGACGAAGCCGTCGTGGCGATCTCGAAGGCTCTGCGACGCAGCCGAGCCGATCTGAAAGATCCGCGACGCCCGATCGGTTCATTCATTTTCCTGGGTCCGACCGGTGTCGGCAAAACTTTCCTAGCCCAGACGCTGGCAGAATTCATGTTCGGCGATCGGGATGCGCTCATCCAGATCGACATGTCGGAGTACATGGAGAAGTTCACGGCCTCGCGCCTGATCGGTTCGCCTCCCGGATACGTCGGTTACGAAGAGGGCGGCCAGCTCTCGGAAGCAGTCCGTCGCCGGCCCTATTCGGTCGTGCTTTTCGATGAAATCGAGAAAGCGCATCCGGATGTCATGCATCTGCTGCTGCAGATTTTGGAAGACGGAAAGATTACAGACTCGTTAGGCCGGAAGATCGATTTCCGGAATACGATCATCACTATGACGTCGAATGTCGGCGCGGAGATGCTGAAGCGGAACACGACGATGGGATTTGGCGCGACGAAACCGGTCGGCGAGCACGAGTATGATGTCATGCGCGACCGGCTTCTGGAGGAGGCAAAAAAGGCGTTCAAGCCGGAGTTTATCAACCGGCTCGATGACATCATTGTTTTCCACCAGCTGACGAAGGGCGATCTGCTCCAGATCGTCGATCTGGAGGTCGCGAAAGTTCTGGGCCGCATCAAGGAAAAGGAAGTGCATCTCGAATTGGGCGCGAGCGCGCGCGAGTTCCTGATCGAGAAAGGTTACGATCCGCAATACGGCGCGCGCCCCATGCGCCGAGCGGTCGAGCGTTATCTCGAGGATCCGTTCGCGGAAGAGCTCTTGCGCGGCACTCTGAAAGCGGGCGATGTCGTAAACGTCACCGTGGCCGACGGGAAACTCGCGTTTCGCGTGGCGGAGCCGCAAGGTGCTCCGGCCAGCGCAAGCTAATTCCAGCGCCTGGAATCACGCGTTGTGGCGTAAAAGCTGGCGCTTACTTCAGGCGCGCGGATGCGCATCCGAGTAGGCTTTCTTGAGCCGTTCTACGGTGACGTGAGTGTAGATTTGCGTCGTCGACAAACTCGCGTGCCCAAGCAGAGCCTGCACGCTCCGTAGGTCCGCGCCGCCATCCAGGAGATGCGTCGCGAAGCTGTGCCGCAACTTGTGCGGGCTTAAAGAAATCGGAATCGATGTGTGCCGCAGATAACGTTTCAAGGTCAACCAGATCGAACGTGGCGAGATGCGCCGACGCGATTTGTTGAGAAAGAGTGGACCGGCTTCGGCTCCTGCCGCCGCTCGATATTTCGCGATCGCTTCCAAGGCGGGCACGCCCACGGGACAGACCCGCTCCTTGCGCCCTTTACCCAGGACGCGGACGGACTCGGTATAGATATCCAGGTCAGCGACATTGAGCGCCGCGAGTTCGCTCAAGCGCAGACCGCTGCTGTAAAAAAGCTCCATCATGGCCGCGTCCCGCAGCGGCATCCAGGCCGGCGCGGTTTTCTCTTTCGGGACGGTAAGCGGAGCGGAAAGCAGTTCGTCAATCTGACGGCGTGTGAGAACGAGCGGCAGCTTCGCTTCCGGCTTGGGGAGCTGGAGTTGACGGAGCGGATCGATGCGCAATCCTTTTCTCTCGCGCAACCACCGGTAAAAAGTGCGCAGCGCAGAGAACTGCAACCGGATGTAGGAACGAGCCTGCCCGCTCTTCATCAAACGGAACAGATACTCGCGGAAATGGTCGGTCGTCTGCTCTTTCCAGGCGGCCGTTTCTCCGCCGCTGCAGGCGGCTAACGCCTGCCGGTAGGCCGTGAGCGTGCGAGGGGACGCGTTTCGTTCGACCTCGAGGTAACGCAAAAACTCGGCCGCCAGCGGGTCGCGCGGCGAATGTTTCTGGGGTGCGTTATTGCGGCTTTTCGATTTGATAACGGCTCGTGGCAGCGCTGGCGCGTCCACTATATTGACTGGCGAAAATCGGCGCCGGGTTCGTGGAAATCACTTCGTAATTCTTGAGGACAAACTCCGGGTAGACCCCGTTGCTGGCCGGTTCGTAAACCTTGTCGCCGCTGAAGGCGCCATAGAGCTTGTATCCGTAGTTGTTGTCGTTGCCGAAATTCACCTGTTCGCGATCGGGCGCTAGCTTCTGCTTTTCGTTTAACATCACCAGCTCCGCAGCGCTCCATGGCTGGCCCGGCCGCCGCACATAGCCCCAGAACTTGTAGTCCGGTTTAAAGTAGCGCCGGCCGATGAAGTAATCGCCCGGTGGCTCCGACTGAATGCGCGACGCCATCGCCACCCGCGCCTGCTGAATGCCTTCGGGCATTGTTTCGCACCCGGCTACCAGCAGAGCGCCCAGGGCCAGCGGAAGCGGAAGAATCAAGCGCGCCAAACGATGCATCATAAGTACGCTCATTTATCGCAGACCTGCCCGCGGCGCAATCGCGCGCTCGGGAATAAACTCGACGACGCGACAAATCGTCTTTTGCATCGACCGCGCTTGCCCCTACAGTCGATCGAATGTTGGAACTAGAAGTTTACGCGGCCGGCGTGCGCGACCTGAACAAAATCCTGGAGCTTGATCGCCAGCTCGAGACGGTCACCGGATTGCGCTACAAGGTGGATCGCAATCACGACATTGTTTATCTCGAGATGGAATCGCCTTCGATCAGCTTCCGCGAGATCGGTGGAATCTTTCGCCGCCTCGATCTCCAGCCGCGTTTCGTCGGCGCCATTCCCGCCGAGCTGCGCCCGAGATCGAAGACGCAGCCACTAAGCGTTTAGCACACACGGCGCGTCCGGAGATCAGGATGATCGCACGCATCGTTACGGCGGTCGGCGCGGTGATCGTTTCCTTTTTTACTTACCTCGGCGAGCTGGTGATGCTGGCCGGAGAGACGTTCCGATCGATCTTCACGCACAAGTTGCGCGGCAAACTGCTGATGGGGCAGATCGTCGAAATCGGATTGCGCTCGCAGCTTGTGGTGGTGATCACGGGCGGCTTTACCGGCGCGGTCTTTGCCGCCCAGACGTATTTCCAATTCAATAAATTGGGGATGGGGTCCGCCGTCGGAGCGGTTGTTTCAGTCTCAATCTGCCGCGAATTGGGTCCGGTTCTCACCGCGCTGATGGTGACCGGGCGGGTCGGCGCTGCGATGTCGGCAGAGATCGGAACCATGAAAGTGACCGAGCAGATTGACGCACTGCGCGCGCTAGCGGTGCATCCGATCGATTACCTCGTCGTGCCCCGGGCGGTGGCGATGATGATTTCGATGCCGCTGCTCGTCGCGGAGTGCATCGGTTTCGGAATCGCGGCCGGATATTTCGTCGCGATCTTTTTGCTCGATGTAAACGGTACTTATTACATGGCCAACATGGTGCGTTGGACCCTGATGCGCGACATCATCATGGGACTGACGAAGGCCTTCTGCTTCGCGCTCCTGATCGTCTTCATCAGCTGTCACAAGGGCCTGACGTCCGGCGAAGGAGCTGTCGGCGTCGGCAAAGCCACGACGGAAGCGGTTGTCGACTCATCGCTGGCCGTGCTCGTTTCCAATTTTTTCCTCACGATGATGCTGAACATCATCTTCCCGGCTGGATATCAATAGCGGACATGATTCGGCAGGCTCAATCCATCTCCGAAATGCGCTCGGAACCGTCCGGCCGGATGGCACCGATGATCTCAGTTCGTGGCTTGGAGAAAAGCCTTGGTCGTCAGCCCATCTTGCGCGGCATCGATCTTGATGTGGCAACCGGCGAAACGTTGGTCATTATCGGCCGCAGCGGTGGCGGCAAGAGTGTTTTTTTGAAACACCTCGTCGGTCTTCTCCAGCCGGATGCGGGCGAAATTTGGATCGAAGGGGAAAACATCATTGGCCTCGGGGAACGCAAACTGGCCGCCATTCGACGCAAAGTCGGAATCCTCTTTCAAGGCGGCGCGCTCTTCGATTCCATGACAGTTGAACAGAATGTCTCTTTCCCGCTGCGGGAAGCAGGGGAGCGAGATCCGGAGGTGATCCGCCAGAAAGTGGACGAGATGCTGGAAGTGATCGGACTGGAAGGACAGCAGACAAAAATGCCGGTAAATCTGAGCGGTGGAATGAAGAAGCGAGTGGGCCTCGCGCGTTCCATCATCCGGCGTCCCTCGTGCGTGCTATATGACGAACCGACCGCCGGGCTGGACCCGGTGGCTGCGGACAGCATCAATCGCCTCATCCGGCGGTTGCAGCAGCGATTTCGCGTCACCAGCATTGTCGTGACGCATGATATGAAAAGCGCAACCCACGTCGCCGATCAGATTGCGTATCTGCACGAAGGTCGCATTTATTTTCACGGAACGCCGGCCGAGCTGGAGCGAGCGGGCGATCCACTCATCCAGGATTTCCTGCTCGGACGCTCGGATGATGAGCACTAAAATTCCGCAAACACACGGTGACACTAACACGCTCGCTAAAGCCGTGGTAAACTCTTCCCGCGTGCAGTCCGCGCGACATGTGTAATGGCTCAGCAGGAACGAGGAACGGAATTCAAGGTTGGCGCGTTTGTCTTCGTGGGGCTGGCGGCGCTGGCTGCATTAGTGGTACAGTTTGGCCGCGTCGGAGAAGGGCTTAAAACCTACTACGCCTTGACGATCCAATTTCCGGACGCGAGCGGGCTGCTGAAAGGCTCTGATGTTTTGCTCGCCGGCGCCAAGATCGGCCGTGTTTCCGGAGGTATCAAACTGGCGGCTGGGGGCGGAGTGGAGGTGCCACTTCGCATCTACGATTACGTAAAGATCCCAGCCGGCAGCAAATTCACGGTTGGGAGCTCGGGTCTGCTCGGAGATCGATTCGTGGCGGTCTCCATGCCCGAAGGTCAGCCCTCGAGTTATCTGAGCAAAAATGCGAAGATCGCCGGATCTCGCGAGACCGGCCTGGATGATATCACGCGCGAAGGCGGATTTTTGGTCGGCGATTTACGCGTTGCGGTGCAGAATGTGAACGGCACGGTAACGCGTTTGAATGAACAAGCGCTTTCACCCGCGAACATGGAAAACTTGAAGTCGAGCGTCGAACATCTCAACCAGGCGACGGGCGCGCTGGCCGAGTCGTCCAAGAAGATCGACATCGTCGTTGAAAAGGCGGATGCGACGATGGGTTCAACCAAGAAGGCAGCGGACGATCTACAGATCGCGATCGCTGACGCGCGCAAAACGATCCAGGCGGCGACCCAGGTAATGCGCCAAGCAACCAGTGGCACCGGTTTGCTCCCGACTCTCTTGACGAACCAGGAACTGGCCAAAGATCTGCAGGCGCTGGTCGCCAATCTGCGCGCGCATGGCGTATTATTTTATCGCGATAGTGCGGCGAAAGCGGAAGCGCGTGGGGTGCCGAGTCGTCCTCAAAACCCGCCAAGGCGGCCAGCAGACCGTCCATGACACCCATTTTCACAGTCAATCTGCTGCGCCTCCTTTTCGTGACGTTTTGCGCGTGCGTCGGTGGCATCGTCTCCTCGGAAACGCAGCAAAATGCGCTGCCAGGGGTTCTGCTCGGGGCGCTCTTCGGCCTCGTGATTGTCCTAGCCGATCGGTTGCTAAAGGGGTTTTCGCTGCGGGCGTTCTCCTCGGCCACGCTTGGCCTTCTGCTTGGGTTGTTTTTCGCGAATCTCTTGAGCGCCTCGGAGGTGCTTCGCTACCAGCCCGATACGGTACAATGGGCTGCGCGGCTCGTCGGTTACTGCGCGTTTGGGTATCTCGGCATGATGCTGGCCATGCGTAGCAACCGCGACGAATTTTCGCTCATCATCCCTTACGTCCGTTTCGCGCGTGAAACCACGCAGCGCGAGCCGCTCGTCGTCGACACGAACATCATCATCGACGGACGCATCGGCGATTTATGCGCGACTGGTTTCCTGAGTCGCACACTGATTGTGCCGCGCTTCGTTCTCGCCGAACTCCAAGCGCTCGCCGACTCGCGCGATATCATGAAACGCGAGCGCGGCCGTCGGGGCTTGGAGATCCTGAATCAGCTACAGCGCTCCAAGGAAATCGCGCTCACTATTCACGATACGGATGGGGACGGCGAACTCGACACAGATGCGCGGCTGGTACGAGTCGCGAAAATATTGCACGCTCGTCTGCTCACCAACGACAGCGCGCTTTGTCAGGTGGCGCGGCTGCAAGAGGTGCACACATTGAACCTTCGGGAACTAACGCTGGCGCTGCAGCCAGTGATCCTCGCAGGCGACGAACTGGATTTGCACCTGGTGAAAGAAGGCCGCGATCAGCATCAGGCCGTGGGCTATCTACCGGACGGCACGATGATCGTCGTAAATCACGCCCGCGCGCAGCTGGGACAATCGGTAAAGATTACCGTTTCGAGTGCGCTGCCGACGGCCGCGGGCCGCCTTATCTTCGCGGAGCTGAAGCAGCCGCCACCGCGCTCGAATTCGTCCTCGGAAGCGACTTAGGGCGCCATCTCAGAATTACACGCCGACGGCGTCGCGCACTCGCGCCATCACTTTGTCGGCGGTCGCATTTGCGCGTTCGGCGCCGCGCGCCAGAACATCGTCGATGTAATTCGGTTGGGCGAGAATGGCTGCGCGCCGTTCGCGCATGGGAGCAAAGTATCGCCAGAGAGACTCAAATAAGCGCTTCTTAAAGTCGCCGTATCCGATGCCGCCGCGACGGAATTCCGCAGCCATCGCTTCCCTCTCGTCCGTCGAGGCAACGAGGGCGTAAAGTTGAAAAATGGCGGAGCTCGCCACGTCTTTCGGAGCATCTACCGGGGTAGAATCGGTCACGATGCTCATGACTCGTTTTCGGGTTTCTCTTTCATCGCCGAAAATCTCGATCGTATTGCCGTAGCTTTTGCTCATCTTTTGCCCGTCGGTTCCGGGCACGACCTCCGTCGCAGCGTGAATGCGCGGCTCCGGCAGCTTGAAAAGATCCCCGAACGTTTCGTTCATTTTAATCGCGATATCGCGTGTCACTTCGAGATGTTGCTTCTGGTCACGGCCGACCGGCACGGCGTCGCTGTCGTAAATAAGAATATCGGCGGCCATGAGCACCGGGTAGGTGAACAAACCGGCGGAGGCAGCCGCGCCGCGGGCGAGCTTGTCCTTATATGAGTGGCAACGTTCGAGCAGGCCCGTGGGCGTGACGGTGCTAAGGATCCAGGCGAGTTCCGTCACCTGCGGCACGTCCGACTGCAGGAATAGGGCCGCTCGGTCCGGATCTAATCCACAGGCGAGAAAATCCAGCGCCACGCGGCGGCTATTTTCGCGCAAGGCTTTCGGATCGCGCAGGCTGGTGAGCGCGTGATAGTCAGCGATGAAGTAAAGGGCCTCACCTTCCGCCTGAAGGGCAATAGCCGGCTTCATCATCCCGAAATAATTTCCGATGTGAAGAGCTCCGCTCGGTTGAATGCCGGAAAGAATGCGCATGCGATTGCGAAGATGAGAGATCACAAGGGGTCTCTCCGCAATTTGATTCTGCTCGCCAACGTTTCGCGCACCAATTAGATACACTGCCGATGCCAGACAAATCGATGCCAGTCTCCGTCGTGACCGGGGGCGCAGGCTTTCTAGGTTCGCACCTTACCGACCGCCTCCTGGCGGAAGGTCATCGCGTCATCGCAATCGATAACCTGATTACCGGAAACCCGGCCAACATCGGGCATCTGGCCGGCAACGAGCACTATCAGTTTATCAAGCACAACGTCTCGAACTACATCTTCGTTCCCGACGAAGTGAATTACGTCTTTCATTTCGCGTCGCCAGCCAGCCCGATCGATTACCTCGAGCTGCCGATTCCAACGCTCAAGGTGGGCGCGCTCGGGACGCATAATACGCTCGGATTGGCGAAGGCGAAGGGCGCGAAATTTCTGCTCGCCTCGACTTCCGAATGTTATGGCGATCCGCTCGTGCATCCACAGAAAGAAGATTACTGGGGAAACGTTAATCCGATTGGTCCGCGGGGAGTTTACGATGAGGCAAAGCGCTTCGCCGAAGCGATGACGATGGCTTATCACCGCTACCACAAACTCGACACGAAGATCGTGCGGATTTTCAATACCTACGGCCCGCGGATGCGGTTGCGCGATGGACGCGTGGTTCCGGCGTTCATAGGGCAAGCCTTGAGTGGAGAGCCGCTCACGATTTTCGGAGACGGTTCGCAGACGCGCTCGTTCTGTTACGTTTCGGATCTGATCGATGGGATTTTCCGGCTGGCGATGAGTGATTTCCACGAACCAGTCAACATTGGGAATCCACGCGAGATGACGATCAGGCAGTTTGCCGACGAGATCATCCGGATCACGGGCACAAAATCGTCAGTGGAACACCGGCCGTTACCGGTCGATGACCCGAAGGTGCGCCAGCCAGACATCGGTCGCGCCCGCGCAGTTTTGCATTGGGAGCCAAAAGTCGAGTTCGACGAAGGCATCCGCCGGACGATCGATTACTTCAGCGGCTGGCTGCAACGCACCGCCGCGCAACGTAAAGCTGGAACGGAATAGTTTATGAATGCGAAAGCGATCTGGGCGGTTCTGCTGCTTGTTGGTGCGAGCTTGAATGTGTTCGCGCAGGTTCGGCCTGGCGCGGATTTCCAGCTCACAAAGATCACGAAGAATCTGATCTCAACGCCTCAATTTTCCTACACCGGTGCGGAACAATTCGCGGCCAATCAGCGTGAGCGCTGGCTGGAAGTGGAGGTGGAATTCACCGCTGCGCCGGGGTTCACGGACGAACTGACCTTCAAATATTTCATTTTGCTGGGTGGGAAACTGCTCACCGGTGAGGTGACGCACGTCAATATCCCGGCCGGCCGCGAGAACCGCTCGGTCATGTACGTCTCTCCCCGGACGCTGGCGCGGTTCATGGGCAATCGCGCTCTCGGTCCGAATGCAATTCAAAACATCGCGGTGCAGCTCGTGCAACAAGGGGCGGTTAAGGACGAGCTCAGTAGCACACGCGCGGAGCCGCAATGGTACGCGGCGCTTCCGCAGGTCGCTGGTTTTGTGTTAAACAAGAACGAAACTCCATTCGCGCCGCTTTACTGGGATCGTTACGAGCAGATCAAAGCGTCGGCTCGGTGACATCCTTCCATGGCCGCCTCGCCGCGCATTTTCACTCTTAACCTCGGTTCACAGACCATCGGGTTGGCGGAGTTTCACAAGCAACCAAGTGGCGGGTTGCTGCTGCATGGATACCGGCTGCGCGAACTCACCGGTGACGGAATCAGCGAAGTGGAAAGGAATCGTCAGATTGGCGCCGCGGTGTCCGAAATGCTGACGGCGTTGCAGATCAAGCACGCCACCGTCAACTACGCGGTTCCGGCGCAATCGGTCTTTGCGCGCTTCGTCAAATTGCCGTCCGTCGATGAGGAGAAAGTCGAACGTATCATCAGCTTCGAGGCGCAGCAGAACGTTCCTTTTCCGATCGACGAGGTCGTGTGGGATTATCAACTCGTCGGAGGCGGCGCGGACGAACAGATCCAGGTCGTGCTGGTCGCGATTAAAGCGGACTTGCTGGAGAGTATCAATGCGGCCGTCGAGAGCGCGGGACTCCGCACGTCGATCGTCGGAGTTGCGACGATGGCTCTGTATAATGCATTCCGTTACAATTACAGCGACCTGGAGGAGTGCGCACTACTCGTCGATATCGGTGCGCGCACGACGAATTTGTTATTCGTTGAACCGGGTAAGATTTTCTCGCGCAGCGTGCCGATCGGCGGCAGTTCCGTCACAGCCGCAATCGCGAAGGAATTTGAAGAGCCGTTTGTCGCGGCCGAGTCCCGGAAGAAGCGGGATGGGTTCGTCAGCCTGGGGGGCGCCTATGCCGAGCCGGGCGACCAGGATGTCGCGCGCGTCTCCAAGATTGTGCGGAGCACGATGACCAGGCTGCACGCCGAGCTGATGCGCTCCATCAGCCACTATCGCGCGCAGCAACAAGGAAGCCCGCCGGCTCGCGTCTATCTTTGTGGCGGCACGGCCACCACTCCCTATATGCGCGAGTTTTTCCACGAGAAACTGCAGCTGCCGATCGAGTTCTTTAATCCGCTGCGCAATGTCGCGGTCGCTGCCAGCGTGAACGCGTCGGACGTCTCAAAGTCCGCCCATTTGTTAGGCGAACTGGTGGGGCTCGCGCTGCGGAGTTCGACGACCTGCCCGATGGAGCTCAATCTGCGACCAGCCAGTGTCGCGCGTGCGCATAAGCTGGAAGAACGGCGACCGTTTTGGATGATTGCCGCCGCTTGCTTGATTCTCGCTTTGGTGGGGTGGGGGTGCTACTTCGCGCGAGCTGCGAGTGTGACGCAGCATGCCAGTGAGCGATTGGAAGAAAAGGTGGATGGAATGCGCCGCCTGGCCGCGCAACTGGATGTCATCCGAAAGCAGACGACTGCGCTCGACACCGTTTCCGATCCGATCGTAACGGCGGTGAATGAGCGCAATTTCTGGCTCGGGATCATCGAAGACCTGAACGCGCGCCTGCCGAAGGAAGACATCTGGATCACGGAGCTGGTCGGGACTTCCGGCGGCAAGCCTGTCGGGTTGGGGGATCTGCGCGGCGCGCGGACGGAGGCAGCGCCGGCTGCGGCACCCGCTCCAGTCAGTCGTGCCGGGGCGGCGACGTTGAAGGAGCCCGTGATCGACGGAATTTTCGTCCGCGGGTTGTATCTGTTTAATCCAAAGCAACAGGAAGTCGTCGTCGATTATTTCCGCAATCTGCTCGGGTCGCCTTACTTCACGATCGATCCCAACAATCAGGCGAAAGTAATCAAGCCCACCACGCCGAACGACACCGAATGGGCCTTTCCGTATGAGATGCGTCTCGATCTCAAAAAGCCGGTGCGCTTGCCATGAAATGGTTTCAACAAAACCGCTGGCTTGGTTCGTTCCTGATCGCGTTCGGGCTCGCGACGCTGGTGGCGTTGTATTTCCTTTTCAGCTCGAAATGGAGTTGGGATGCGGCGGCCGCACGCTACAAGGGCAACGCCACCGAATTGAGCCGGCTGCAACGTCTCGCGCCTTTCCCGAGCGGGGAGAACGTCCGCAAAATGAAAGCGCACGCGGCCGATTACGCGACGAACCTCACCCACGCAAAGGAGGAGATGAAGGCACGGATGCTCCCGGTCACACCTCTGGCGCCGAACGAGTTTCAAGCCCGGCTCCGCCAGGCGGTCACGGCCGCGGTTGACAAAGCGCGGGCCAACAAAGTGAAACTTCCCGATAATTTCTTCCTTGGGTTCAACGAGTTCGCTTCCGGCCTGCCCAGCACCGAGCTGGCACCATTGCTAGCGCAGCAGCTGGAACAAGCGGAGGTGGTGCTGAATTTCGTTCTTGATGCGCGCGTCAACGCGCTCAACGCATTTCACCGCACGCCTCTGGCTGAGGAGCGGGGGACCACGTCTACGCCGCCCTCGACGCTTACCGGCGCACGGAAAGGCGCAGCGGCGAACGCGGCGAGCCCAAAGCTGATCCAATGCAATGTCATCGCGATGACCTTCACGTCGAGCCCAGCGGCGGCCCGCAAAATTCTCAGTCAACTCGCAAACTCGAAGCAGCAGTTCTACATCGTGCGCACGCTGCGCATTCTGAATGAAAAAGACAAGGGACCGACCCGCGAAGTCGCGGCGGATGTAACCGCTTCCACTGTTCCAGACGTGAGCGCGAAGCCGGCGGCGAACGCCGGGTTGAAATTCATCGTCGGTAACGAACACCTGCAAACCTCCGCTACGGTCGAGATGCTTCGGTTTAACTTTTAGCGGACCACGCCTTGGCATGAACTGGATTCGTTCACATCCCGACCGGGTCGCGGCGCTGGCCGCGGCCGCCTTGCTGTTTTTCACCGCTGTCTTGATCTGGGGCAAAGCCGCCTCGTTCACGGCGAGCTTCGAGGGTTCGCTTTCCGGCGGAGCGCCGAAGCCAGCCGCGCCTCCTCCGAAAGCGGTCGAGCTCGAGCAAGCCACGCAAAAACTGCGTCAGCCGGCGCAGTGGACCTTCGGCGGACGCTCCGGGCTGTTTGTGCCAGAGAAACATTTTATCGGTGCGAACGGCCTGCCCGCGACCCTGCAGAACACGGAGGTTCACGCCCCGGTGCCGAACAAATGGCTGGAGCAAAATTTACTCCCCATCGCGGACGCCGACGTCCTCATGCAGGATCCCGACAACGACGGTTTCACCAATCTCGAGGAATGGCAGGGACACACCAACCCGACCGATCAATCATCCCATCCCCCCTACGTGACGAAATTAAAAATGAAGTCATTCACCAAGCAAACCTTCCCGCTGATCTTCTCGTCCTGGGTTGGCAACACCTATGCGATCAACTCGACGGATGACGAGCAGCCAACGCAATTCCTCAAGATTGGAGACACGGTCAAAGGAACGCGTTTCCGCATCGTGAGTTTTGCCGAGA
>DASYVG010000220.1:0-1867 GCA_035937255.1 Chthoniobacterales bacterium
ACCCGGCCACGTCGATTTCACCGCAGAGGTGGAGCGTTCATTGCGCGTGCTCGACGGCGCGATCGCGGTCTTCGATGCAGTCGCGGGCGTGCAGCCGCAGTCCGAGACCGTTTGGCGCCAGGCCAATAAGTATCTCGTTCCGCGTATCGCCTTCATTAATAAGATGGACCGCGTCGGTGCCGATTTCGACATGTCGATCGACTCGATGCGCAAGAAGCTCGGCGCGAATGCCTGGCCGATTCTGCTTCCGCTCGGCAAAGAAGATTACCTCAAGGGCCAGCTCGACGTTGTGAACCGCAAGGCCGTTTTTTATCTCGATGACGATTCGATGGGTTCGACCTACGAAGTGCGCGATTTGCCGGAGGAACATAAGGCGGCGGTCGAAAAAGCGTACGCTGATTTAGTCGAGGCGATCTCCAATCTCGATGATGAAGTGGCCGAAGCGGTCCTCGAAGAAAAGCCGATCACGCCGGAGATGCTGAAGGCCGGAATTCGCCGCCAGACGATCGCGAATAAGTTCATTCCAGTCGTGGGAGGTTCCGCATTCAAGAACAAGGGTGTTCAGTATCTCGTGGATGCGGTGATCGATTATCTCCCGGGCCCGCTCGATATTCCGCCAGCGGTGGGCATGGAGCCCGACACGCACGAAAAGATGGACGCGCCGACGGATGACAACGGGAAGTTTAGCTCGCTCGCCTTCAAATTATGGAGCGATCCGTTCGTCGGAAAGCTGGTTTTCTTCCGCGTCTACTCTGGCTCACTGACGAAGGGCGACACGGTTTACAATCCGCGCACGAATAAGCGCGAACGCATCTCGCGCTTGATTCAAATTCAAGCCGACAAACGCGAAGACATCGAGACCTGCTACTCAGGCGACATCGCGGCCATTGTCGGGATTAAGAACATCACGACTGGCGACACGCTTTGTGACGAAGATTTCCCGATCCTGCTCGAGCCGCCTTCATTTCCTGATCCGGTTATTTCAATGGCGATCGAACCGAAGACGAAGCAGGACCAGGAGAAAATGGGCATCGCGCTGCAGCGGTTGTCCGAAGAAGATCCGACATTCAAAGTCTACACGCACGAGGACACTGGCCAGACGATCATCGCCGGCATGGGCGAACTGCATCTCGAGATCATTCGCGACCGGATGCTGCGCGAGTTCAAAGTCGACGCGAACGCAGGCAAACCGCAGATTGCGTATCGCGAGACGATCACCGTCCCGGCCGACGGCGAGGGCAAGCTGATCAAGCAGTCAGGCGGGCGCGGTCAATATGGCCACGTCATTGTCAAGGTGCAGCCGAACGAGCGTGGCAAAGGCATCACGGTTGAGAACAAAGTCATCGGCGGAAATATTCCCAAGGAATACATCCCAGCCTGTAAGAAGGGGATCGAAGAAGCGATGCTCAACGGCGTGGTCGGTGGCTATCAGGTGATCGACGCGAACGTTGATATCGTGGACGGCTCGTATCACGACGTCGATTCGAACGAAATGGCGTTCAAGCTCGCGGCGATCTTCGCGGTGAAAGATGCCTTCAAGAAAGCGAAGCCGATTTTGCTCGAACCGATCATGAAGGTCGAGAACGCCACGCCGGAAGAATATCAGGGCGACATCATGGGCGACTTAAATCGCCGCCGCGGCAAAATCGGCAGCATCGAAGTGAAGGGAAACCTCACGATGGTTCAGGCCGAAGTTCCGCTCGCGGAGATGTTCGGTTACGCGACCGCAATTCGTTCGCTTTCCAAAGGCCGTTCGAGTTACTCGATGGAGCCGTCACATTTCGAACAAGTGCCGCAACAACTCGTGGCTGCCGTGCTCGACCAAAAGGAAACGAAATAATTTATGGCCAGCGCGCAACGCATCCGG
>DASYVG010000221.1:0-2999 GCA_035937255.1 Chthoniobacterales bacterium
ACGGCGGATCGATAGGTCCGCCGTTTTTCGTTTAGAGGAGTTCGCCATGCCGGATAAAGATGTTGTCTATCACTATACAGACCAAAACGGCATCAAGGGTATTCTAGAGACCCAAGAATTGTGGTGTACCCACATCGCCTATATGAACGACGCATCCGAACACGGTTTCGCGGAGAAGCTTATGCTCGACGCGTTGAAGTCATTGGCTGAGAGCACGGATGCAGAACCACGAATGAGAGATCTTGCGAAACGCGCGAAGGATTTTTGGAAGGGATGGACGACGCCCAACGCAAAACAAGAAGAGATTTTCCAATCGCCGATTCGTGGCGATTACATCGGCTCATTTTCAAAGGAGTCCGATGACCTGTCACTCTGGCGCGCTTATAGCATAACGGGTTCTCGGTTTTCCATCGGGTTTCGGACTGACTTCTTAACCCCATTTAACTTTTGGGAAGTGAAATACGATGCAGATGAAGCGATGCAGGCAATGAAAGATAAATTTATATCGCATATTAAGTGGAGCACCGAACATCCTAACTCCGGCCCCTTTGGGCATCCCTACGACGGCCACTCTGGAGAAACCACGGAACTCTGCAGAATGTTAATCGCGATCGGCCTCAGGTACAAGCACTCGAAATTTCGCGCCGAGAGGGAATGGCGAATTTCAGGCACTACCATGCCCAAACGCAAATTTAGAAACGGAAAGTCATTCATCATCCCATATGGCGTTGTTGAGTTGCCGCCTGATAAAAAGCCAATCGCAAGCATAATCGTTGGCCCATGCGCTCATCGTGAGCTTTCAGTGAGCTCGGTCCGGGATATGCTACTTATGTATGACTGGCAGAAAGGCCGGACACTTCACGACTACATACCAGTTACCATGTCCCAAGTTCCGTATAGGGACTGGTAATCATGTTTTGAGGTCACAAGCCCATCCCCTCCCCGACGTATCTTCAACCTAATGGCACAGCTCCCGATCCGAGCGGATTATGGGCTTGGGCCTTGGCGAGCTGCTTGGCGAGTTCGTCGGCGTCGTCGACGAGGGCGAAAAGATCAGCAGTAACCTATTGCGAAAGTTGGCCGTGCGTTTCGTCATCACTTCCGCCAGCGCTAGTGGCCGTTATAATAGGCGCAACTTGCGTTTAGTTCAGTTCTTCGCCGACGAATTGCCAGGAGTCAACTAAATGGGCCAAATCAACGTCACGCAACTCGGTTTCGCGCTCGGCGCGGCGATCACTGGAATCGATTTGAGACAGCCGCTCAATGATCTCGCCAGGAAGGAAATCCTGGCCGCCTGGCATCGGCATCTCGTGCTCATATTTCCAAGTCAGGATCTCGACGCGGATCAGCAGATCGCGTTCAGCCGCAACTTCGGTGAGCTCGAGCGCAACGATTTCCAGCCGCATTATCGCGATCCCGACCATCCGGAAATTCTGCTCGTCACCAACAGGCATCTGAACGGAAAGCCCTCGGAGACTCGCAACACCGGCCGCAACTGGCATTCGGATCTCACGTATACCAATCGTCCGGCGAAGGCCTCCCTTCTGCTGTGCAAGGCGAAGCCGCCGGTCGGCGGAGACACAATGTTCGCCAACCTCTATCTCGCCTACGAAACGCTGAGCAAGCCGATGCGCGCGTTCGTCGAGACGCTCGAGGCGATTCACGACGTCTCGCTGATCAAGGGCCTCGAGAAGCGCGACCCGCAGAAAGTCGCCGACTTGAAACGCACCAATCCGCCGGTCGCGCATTCCGTCGTCAAGGTGCATCCCGACACCGGTCGCAGGGCACTGATGCTGGGTCAGCGCATTCGCGGCTTTGTCGGCTACACGGAGGAAGAAAGCGCGCCGATCCTCAACTTCCTGAACGAGCACGCGACATCGCCTGAGTTTGTCTATCGCCACCGCTGGTCGGTGAATGATCTTGTAATGTGGGACAACCGATGCCTGATGCATCTCGCGCTTCCTGACTTCGATCAGACCAAGACGCGCCACATGATTCGCATCTCGATACTCGGCGAGCTCGCGGGCTATTACGTGAAGGACGACGATAATCTCGAGAAAGAATCGATGCTGCAGGCAATCGCTTCGGTGTCCTAGGCTTCCATCAAGAGCAGCGCAGGCTCGCTTCCAAACCAGAGAGAGATGCAAATGCTGAAACACATACTCGTAGCTGCCGCGTTCGCCGCTGCAATTGTCGCGGGTATTCCCGCGTTTGCGCAGTCCTATCCTTCACAGTCGGTCAAGATCGTAGTTGGTTTTCCTCCGGGGGGCACCACTGACGTGATCGGGCGCCTCGTCGCGCAGGGCTTGAGCGAGTCGCTCGGCAAATCTTTTTTCGTCGACAACCGCGGCGGCGCGAGCGGCACGATCGGCGCCGAAATTGTCGCTAAGTCTCAGCCGGATGGCCATACGCTGCTCGTCGTGTCGAGCACGCACGGAACGGCCCCTGCGCTTTACGCGTCTATGCCCTATCAGGAGAAGGACTTAATACCCGTGAGCCTGATTGCAACCACGCCCTATGTGTTCGTGGTCCATCCGAGCATTCAGGTGAATACGTTTCCGCAGTTGCTCGCGCTGCTCAAGCAGAACCCGGGCAAGTACAACTTCGCTTCATCGAGCCCCGGCACCGCGCAGCATCTGGGCGGTGAGCTCGTCAAGCGCATGGCGGGAGTGGACATGGTGCACGTGCCGTACAAGGGTAGCGGCGTGCTGATGCCGGATCTGCTCTCGGGCCGCGTGCCGATGATGTTCGAAAACGTCGCAATCATGACACCCCATATCAAGAAAGGCTCGCTCAAGCCCCTTGCCGTGTCGAGCGCGAAGCGCACGCTGCTGCTACCCGACGTGCCCACCGTCGCCGAATCGGGACTGGCCGGATTCGAGGTGCTCGGCTGGTTCGCGCTGCTCGCGCCCGCCGGGACGCCGCCCGAGGTGATCAAGCTCCTCAATTCCGAGATGAACAAGCTGATCGTCAAGCCGGTCATCGTCGAGCGCTTCGCC
>DASYVG010000222.1:0-1851 GCA_035937255.1 Chthoniobacterales bacterium
TCGCGAAATGGGCGGACGTGGTCAGGCGCTCGGGTGCGAAAGTCGATTGAATATCGTGGCCTCCAATGATTGATTGCATCAAGACGTGAACAACTCCGTCATAAATGCAGTCGACTTGATCCCGCTGCCTGTCAACAGCACAACCGTCGTCTCGCGCGCGTCGATAGCACCGGTTTCGTACAGCGGCTCCAACGCAGCGGCGGCGGTTGCTGATGTCGGCTCTGCATACAGGCCCATTGCAGCGAGTCTGCGAACCGCGGCGGCGATGTGATTTTCCGGAATGGCGATTGTCTGCCCGCCGGAGCGGCGGATCGCCGATAGAACCTCCCGCAATCTGATTGGACGCTTGATTGCGGTTCCCTCGGCGATCGTCGGCTTGACTTCTCGGGCCACCGGCGTATCCACGCCCGCTTTGAAACTCGCATCGATAGGCGAACAGTTCAGCGGCTGTGCGATGAAAAGGCGTGGCAGCTTTTTGATCTGTCGCGCTGCCAAGAGCTCGGAGAATCCGATGTCGCAGCCGAGCACGTTGCTTCCGGCTCCGGCCGGGATGACGACATTATCGGGAGCGTGAAACTTCAGATCTTCCCACATCTCATAAGCCAGCGATTTCGTTCCCTGAAGGAAGAACGGATGCCAGTTATGGCTCGCGTAAAAGATTTCTTCGGACTGGCGGATCGCTTCGTTCTCAGACTCTTCGCGCGGACCCGGCACGAGTTGTACCTCCGCGCCGAACGCCTTGATCTGGACGATCTTCGGCAGCGCAGTTGAGCTCGGCGCCAGAATGCGCACGCGCATGCCCGCCGCAGCGCCGTAGGCAGCGACCGCGGCCCCGCCGTTGCCCGAGCTGTCTTCGAGAATGGCGTCGATCCCCAACTGCTTGAGGAAAGAAATCATCACGGTCGCGCCGCGGTCCTTGAAGCTGCACGTGGGGTTAAACCACTCGAGCTTGAAGAGCGGCGATAAAGCGCCCCACGTTTTCTCGACCATGGGCGTGCATCCCTCTCCCAAACTGACCGGTGCCGCGATATGCGCGGGAAGCGCTGCGCGATAACGCCAGATCGAGCGTACCGCGGTATCGATATCGTCGCGGCCGATTCCGGGCAGCGGCGTGATCATCATGGGGTTTCCGGTGTCCGACCGCCAGCGGCGTTCGTCCAGCGCGTACACAACTTTGGTGAGCGGGTCGATGTAGCTCGGTTTGCTACCGGATGTCATGACGTGTCTTTCGGTCAAGGAAAATTGCATACGATTCGGATTTGCCGCTCACTGCCACGTGGCGCAGCTAGGATTCGTCACAGTCGAGCGGTTAACTGCGAGCAATGCCCGGGAAGTGGACCGTTCAATAACTCCAACGATTATAATGGGCTCATTCTATAAGACCCGACGTGATTTTCGCCGTTCAGCTTACGAATAACTCGGGACAGCAGCTCGTGTCGATCGGCGTTCATAAAAATGCAGAGTGGGAAACGGACGTCTGTCGTCAAAGGCTCGGGCGAGAAGTGATTGAGCGCTTTAGTGATCAGAGGATATACATGGGGAAGCTGTTAGGGGTGCTGGGAGGAATGGGGCCGATGGCCGCAGCGGATTTTTTCAAAAAACTCATCGAGGAAACTCCGGCGCAGCGCGATCAGGATCATGTTCCTGTCATCGTATATTCAGTGCCGCAAATTCCGAGCAGAGACAAAGCCCTGACGCGCGATGGCGAATCGCCACTGCCGCATATGTTGGCTGGCCTCAAGATTTTGCAACAGGCAAACGTGGAATGTGTCGCCATTCCGTGTAACACGGCGCATTTCTGGTATGACGAACTGCGCAACGCCAGCGGCCTGCCAATTTTGCATATCGTCG
>DASYVG010000223.1:0-1734 GCA_035937255.1 Chthoniobacterales bacterium
GCGGTCGTCTTTCCATTGATGCCGCTGGCGCTGGCGTGGATGTGGAGACGGTTTTTCCAGCCGCCAAAACCCGGGCCGGCAAAAAATGCGACGTACGAGTGCGGTGTGGAATCACTTGGGGAAGCGCGAGTGCAGTTCCAATCGCACTATTATCTCTACTGCATCATTTTTCTGATCTTCGACGTCGAGGCGATTTTTCTGGTGCCATTTGCCGTGGCCTTCACCGGCCTGCCGCTCGGGGCCTTCATCGCGATTCTCGTTTTTCTGCTGTTGCTGATCGAAGGGCTCGTTTGGGCATGGAGCAAAGGTTGCTTAGATTGGGCGCACGGGAGATGAGCGAACGGATCGACGAAGGGCTGCGCGGCGAGCTGCAGAAGCAGGGCATCTGGGTCACCTCGATGCAGGACCTCTACAATTGGGGCCGCCGGAATTCGATTTGGCCTCTGCAGTTCGGTCTCGCTTGTTGCGCGATTGAAATGATCGCGGCGGCCGCGTCGCGATACGACCTCGCGCGCTTCGGCGGTGAAGTTTTCCGGCCCTCCCCGCGGCAAGCGGATCTCATGATTGTGGCCGGCACGGTGACCAAGAAAATGGCGCCGCAAATCGTGCGGCTTTACAACCAGATGCCGGATCCGAAATACGTAATTTCGATGGGCGCATGTGCGATTTCCGGCGGACCTTTCAAGCAGGGTTACAACGTGTTGAAAGGCATCGACCGCTACATCCCAGTCGATGTTTATATTCCCGGCTGTCCGCCGCGGCCGGAAGCGTTGTTGCATGCTTTCATGGAACTGCAGCGCAAAATTGACGGACAGAAATTGACCGGCGACGAGAAGGCCGATCACCTCAACGCCATGCAGCAGAGCGAGTTTCCCGTGCCGGCGTTTGGCGCGCACGATTTGGAGCCGTCTCTCAATTCCGACGTATTCGCTCCGCCTCAGAGCGAGCGAGCCTAACGAATGGAGCCGATCGAGGAGATCAAACGGCGCGTCGAATTGGCGGTGCCTGGCGCCAAGCTCGAAATAATTCCCAACGGGAGTCCCTCGAATCAGCCTTCGCTTCTTCTCGATCGTGAGCACGCAACTGCCGTCGTTCAGTTCCTGCGCGACGATCCTGCGCTCCGACTAGATTTTTGCTCGAACGTTACCGGAGTGGATTGGCTCGACCGAACTGTCACCAAGAAGATCAAAGTGAAGCGGATCGTGGAAGGCGAGGAGAAGGAAATCGAGGAGACGCAAACCGAATTCTTCCCCGGTTTCCTCGAAGCGGTCTATCACCTTTACTCGATGGCGCAGAAACACGGGCCGGTTGTGCTCCGCATGCGGACGGCCGACCGCGCGGATGGAGCGCGCCTGCCCTCGCTGACACGGATTTATCGGAGCGCCGAATTCCAGGAGCGCGAGATTTTTGATCTCTATGGCATTCGTTTTGACGACCATCCGGACCTGCGCCGCATCCTGATGTGGGACGAGTTTGTCGACCACCCGATGCGCAAGGACTATCGAGAGCCCGACGATTACGAATACGAGCCGACACCGCACGACGACGTGCTCGAGAAGGCGAAGCCGCATTACCGCGCTCGGCCCGCACAGGACGGGGCGGAAAATATCACTGCCCAATAATGAGCGCGGCGATGCACGAACTGGCTGAGTCGCCGCCTCCGGCAATGACTTCAAGACTCAATGGCGAATTACTCGAAGTGTCGATGGGGCCGCAGCATCCCTCGACCCATGG
>DASYVG010000224.1:0-1747 GCA_035937255.1 Chthoniobacterales bacterium
AAAACACCGAAGACAGCGGAAGTGAGGAGCAGGAATACGGAAATGGCGATGAGAGTTTTGGGAGAGTTCACTGGGGGTGGGATTTGCGCGACGACATTTTTACACAGAAACCGGTATTTTTTGCAACTCTATAAACACTAAACACGAATTTTTTACGGCTGTCCTTTTACGGCCGTCATCCTGAACGAAGTGAAGGACCTCACAATTGGTCTCGGCTTACTCAAATTCGTCGTCTGCAATTGGAAGTCAGGCATCCTGCCTGACTCGGCCGACGGGCATCTTGCCCGTCGCTCTGCTCACGACAGGCTGGAAGCCTGTCGACCAAGACAGCCAGGATGGCTATCCTCCAGAAATGTGACGCGAGCGTCCCGCCTGCGATCTTGATCCGCCGCAAGCCAGAGACTCGTATTTATTCAACTCGCCCGCGCCGCATCAAGCTGCCAGCCGAATCCAGTATCTCGTTTTGTGCCCGCATGAAATCCACGGATTCCTTTCCTCTGTCATTTCGAGCGGAGTCGAGCTGCAACGCAGCCGACATGGTCGGCGAGGCCAGGCTTTCAAATCTCTCGATATTCAGAGATGTCTCCACTTCGCTCGACATGACAAATCTCGGTCGACACAGGGACGAACTTCGCGCGCACAATTGGAAGTCAGGCATCCTGCCTGACTCGGCCGACGGTCAGCTTGTCTGTCGCTCTGAGTACGACAGGCTGACGCCCTGTCGGCCGAGACAGCCAGGATGGCTATCCTCCGAAACCGCTTCGAAGGCGATTCTAATCCTCGGCGGCGTGAAGTTGTTAACGACAAATATCGCGAATCTTGCACCCCTGCCCGCTCCAACCTATAGATGCGCATGGGCCAGCAACTCCGCAGACGCACCAAGCGCAAACGTCACAAAGCTTATCTCGACCGTAGGAAAGCCAAACAAAAATCCGTGCGCCAGGAACCGCCACGCGCCAAACCAAAGAAATCCGCACCCCCGCCCGCCGCCGCGGAATAATGCGACTCTTCCGTGCGCGCTCGTTATCTGATCGTCGATGGTCACAGCGCGATCTTCGGTTGGCCGGAAATGAAACGGCTGCATGCGCGTCGCTCCTCACTCGCGCGCGACGCCCTTGTCAAAAAGCTCCGGGATTACCAGGACTACACCGGCATTCGCGTGGTCGTGGTCTTTGACGGTTCGGGAACGTCTCCGGCGGATGAATCCGAGCCGCACGGCGTGCAGATTTTTTATTCGCGCGCTGGGCAGACCGCCGACGCCATCGTCGAGCGCCTGGCCAGTAAGTATGCCGAAAAATTCGACCTCGTAGTCGCGACCGCCGATTTGCTCGAACAGGAAACGGCCAGCGCGTGCGGCGCCGATTGCATTTCGATCGAAAACTTGCGAGCGCTGATCGACGAAGCGGTCCCGAGTTAGGCTGCGCCGAGCAGCTCTCGCTGCGGCCGAATTCGCCTTGCATGATGTCGCGCCGCTGCCAGCACGCGCGCAAGCACACAATAAAGTTGTTCCATCGGCAAATTCTTGCTGACGTATCCGCTGGCGCCGGCCCGCAACGCCGCCTGCAGCATTTGCGCCTCGTCGTAATCTTTTCCAGCGAAGACAACGACGGGCAGTTTGCTATCTAGCGCGCGAATCGACGCGATTAGGGAAACCCCGTCAACATTTGGCAGAGTCAGATCAACAATTACGACCTCGCATCGGTTCTGGTTCAGCCAATTAAGGGCCTTGCCGGCCTCGGTCAAGGCG
>DASYVG010000225.1:0-3026 GCA_035937255.1 Chthoniobacterales bacterium
GTCTGCCACTGCACTGACTGATCCGCGTGCGAAAAAAGCTGTGGCGGCACGGCGGCGCTGCCAGAGAAATAGTCCGCGCGTGTCGTCGGTGCGACGAGCGTCCCCACGTTCGCCACGACAGCGAGCTGGCCTTGATTAAAAAGCGTCTGCGCTTCCGGCATGCTCGGATGAAAACCGAAATCGCGGCCATCACCGCCCTGCAGCGTGAGTGGCAACAATGACGCCTGGGGAATGGCGAGATTCCCCCGCGCCGCAGCGTAAGCCGCGTAACTCGATGCATCGTGCGGGACGAGCATGTTGTTCGCGTCGTTTCCACCATAGAGGAAAAGACAGACGAGCGCCTTATAATCTCCGGCTTGCGGAGTAGCGGCGCTGAGCTTCCGCAGATCGAAGATTGTGTTAACGAGGCCCGTCGACGCGAGTGCGGCGCAGGCGGCCTGTCGAATGAATGTTCGTCGAGTCGGGGTATACATTTATTTCTCCACCAAAAATTCGGGCGAATTAACGACGAGATAGAGCGCTGTTCGGACCCGCTCGGTCGGGTTCGTGCTCGCGATTTGCGTGACGGCGTTCACAAGCGTCGTCTGCATCGCGGCCGACATCTGGCCCGCCATGAGTAATGAATTGAGATGAGCGACTAGCTGCGCCGGGTTCGCAGCCAGGGTCTGCTCGTTAGCGAGATTGAGCGTGACGAGATCCTCGGACGCACCGAGACCGTAGTTGATCGCGCTGCGTAGTAGGTTGGTGGCGGTAACCACCGTGTTTTCCGTCGTGATCTGGAACTCGGGGCTTTTAAGGTGCGCCGCGGCAATTGCGCCCGGGGCCTCGTAATCAGGCGAAAAGAAATTGAAAACAGAGGGCGAATGCAGGGGCACCTGCCCAAGGCGGTCGCTGTAGAAGTTGAATCTGCCGTCGGGCGAGGTCGCATGAAAAGCGCGCAGCAGATTCGCCAGACGCACGACCGGCTCGCGCTGGTGCCCATAACCTTGGCCGCCGATGAGCGTGGTCGAGCGCGCATCGTAATCGAGCAGAATCGCGCGGATGACCGCGGCAAGGTCGCCGCGAACGCCCTGACCGTTATTGTTGAACACGGATACGACGCGGTAGACGTAACCCGGACTCGGATTGCTGGTCACGAGGCGTTGGATGAGCTGGCGGCAGATGAAGGGGCCGACATTGGGATGATTGAAAATGGTATCGAGCGCGATCTTCAAATCCTGCGCGGGTGTTTGGTTCGCCGGAACGGTCACACCATCGAGCAAAAGCTTGGCACCAGGCTCATGATGTTCCGGGAAGCTCATCATTGGATCGCGAAAGTTCTCGACCGGATTCCACCAGTCTGGCGCGCTTAACTGCGAGAAGGTCCAGCCGGTGCAGACGCCGGCGAGGCCAATGACGTGATCCTGGTTGTAGGTTTCGATCGGCGCGCCCGAGGCGCTCAAGGTCAGACTGCCATCGAGATTGAGGTGATAGAGCCCGATCGAAAAAAGTTGCATGAGTTCACGCGCGTAATTCTCATTCGGGTGCCTCCCCTCGTCGGCGTTCCCTTTGTTGTTACCGAGCATGTCGAGATAAATTCCCATCGCTGGATTGAGGGTGACGTCTCCGAGGAGAGTGCGGAAATTTCCAAAGGCATCCCGCAACAACACGTCCACGTAATTGGACATACCGATCGGTTGATCGCCCAAACCCGATCCTTCCACCGAGACCACGAAGATCTCGCTCAATGCGAAAGCGACTCGCTGCCGGATCTGATCCGGCGCGGTGACAGCATTGGTCCACCAGGCTGCCATCGTCTCTTCGAGCGTTGGAGGATTAACCCCCGATGCATCCACGTAGGCAACATGTGAGGACATCGGCGTCGCGAACTGCGCATTCAGATACGTGGCAAATCCCTGGCTTTGTACTTGCGCGATCAGTTCGTCGGTCGGTCCGAAAGTAGCCTGTGTCAGGAAACGGGCCGCGTCCGACGGGGTGGGCGTTCCGGCCGGCAAAGCGGGCGGCGGAGTCGGGGTCGGCGGGGTCTGCGCTCCGCTCGAGAAATTGAAGGAGCCTTTGATTTCGCCGGAAGGATACGCCGCCGTATGAAGGTTCAGGTAA
The DNA here is from genome assembly GCA_035937255.1 of Chthoniobacterales bacterium. Lineage (GTDB taxonomy): Bacteria > Verrucomicrobiota > Verrucomicrobiia > Chthoniobacterales > UBA10450 > JACCXL01. Next base: position 2,101 of record DASYVG010000225.1, read on the forward strand.
GTCTGGCCGGATTGGATGAAACTCGCGATATCAGCGACCGTGAAACTTCCGACCGGCACAAAAGTCCAAAGATAACTTCCGTCAGCGCGGGGTGTTGCTTGATCGAGATCGAAAATGATTTGTCCGTTTGGGCCATGCACATGCATGCCGGTAATCGGGCCGGTGAGATTCGTATAATCGAAGGAGATGATGGCAGAGAGACCGTCGTCGGCCAGGCGCAACGTCGCACTCCCGGAGCCCTGTGTGGTCGCGCCGTTTTGCGGCCGCAACTGCGCGACATACAAGGTCGAACCATCGGCCTGCGGCGGCTGGTCGAGATCGTATACCTCAATCAGCGCGATTCCCGTTGTGGCTCCGACCCCGCGAACCACCGCGGTGTAATTGCCAGGGGCGAGCGTGGCGATCAGAGCCGGCTCACGATCGTCTGTGGGCGCAATTGTGCTCGCCTGAATCTCCGCTTGCTGCGTCGAACGCCAGCTGTCGTTCTGCGCGATCAAAGCGCCGGTCCCATCATGTAATTCCAGGATTGGATCGAGCAAACGGCCCGTCATCGGCACGCCGCTCGTGTTGAGCGAAGGACCGGTCGCGCGGACAATCATGCGTTTCGAGATGTCGCCGCGAACGATGAAGCCGCCGATCATCACCGCATCGCCGGTCAAGACATCCCCGCGTGTCGAAATATTAGCAAGCCGCGTGGGAGCATCGCCGGCATCGAGGTCGTAAACTTCCACCAGTGCCACACCGGTAGTGTTGCCAGCGCCGCGGACCACCGCCGTGTAGTTGCCGGGTGAAAGGGTGGCGATGATGGCCGATTCGAAGTCGTTCGTCGGTGCGGCTCCCGTCGCAATGATTACATCCTGCTGGGAGGTGCGCCAGTTGTCGTTCGTGGCCACGATCGCGCCGGTGGCATCGTGCAACTCCAGCGT
>DASYVG010000226.1:0-4592 GCA_035937255.1 Chthoniobacterales bacterium
CGATTATCTGTGCGAGCGTTACGGCGATCTGCAGTCCAATCCGCTGACTATTGAAGTCGAGAACAATCGCATTCGCTCGCTTAAATCCGACAACAAGGAACTGCGCGACGACTTCCGCCTCTACACCAGCGCCGATGAAAACAGCAACCGCGTCGGCGAGTTCGCCATCGGCACCAATATCGCGTGCACGCATGTCATCGGTCACATTTTGCAGGACGAAAAAATTCCCGGCGTCCACATCGCGTTTGGCCATCCCTATGCCGAGCACACGGGCCAGAACTGGATTTCGAAAACGCACATCGACTGCGTGGGCCGCGACTTCGACATCTGGTTCGACGACGAGAAGGTGATGGAACGGGGGAAGTTTTTGGTGTGAGATTGTTCGCGGCGATGCGGCAAAACCTTCGCAGGTAGGGACGCACCTCCGGGGCGTCCGTGATTTCGTTTTTCGCTGGTGTGCCGAAGCGGAAAGAGCGCATATGAATCGGACGGCTCGGAGAGCCGTCCCTGCCTGGGATGGATGCCGAACTACGAGCGCGATTCAACGCTGACTTCTCGCCGGAAAAGTACGCGGCGCTCCTGCGCTGCGTGAATGAAAGCGTCCGCTGGCCGGCTGGTTTCCGGATTTCCGAGACGCCGATCTTTCTGACGCGCGAGTTCACCGACGAAGCCGTCGCAGCCGCGCAGGCGATTCGAGCGCAAACGCAAAGCCCTGAGTTTTTGCAGCACGCCGCTTCGGCGATTCCCGCGGGATTGGCCGTGCCTAACGAATCGTCGCACCCGGAGTTCCTCATCGTTGATCTCGGCATTTGCGTCGAAGACGGCCGTTTGGTGCCGCGATTGATCGAATTGCAGGCCTTCCCGAGCTTGTATGCGTTTCAATTCATGCTGCTCGGCTGCATCCGCAAAGCGTTTCGAGCGATCCCGGCGAATTGGACCTCGGCCTTTGGCGGGCTGCGCGACAATGATTATATCGAGCTGCTGCGCCGTACGATTATCGGCGGTGCGAACCCGGAGAACGTTATCCTGCTCGAGATCGAGCCGGAGAAGCAGAAAACGCGCATCGACTTCGCCTGCACAGAAGCGCTCCTCGGCATTCGTTCCGTCTGCCTTACGAAGCTGAGGAAAAAGGGGCGGCAATTGTTTTACGAGCACGACGGCCGGGAGGTGCGGATCGAGCGGATTTACAACCGTGTCATCTTCGATGAGCTCGAGCGGCGTCCGGATCTTACGGTGGCATTCAGTTTTCAGGATGAGCTCGAAGTCACGTGGATCGCGCACCCGAACTGGTATTACCGCATCAGCAAACATTCACTGCCGTTCCTGAAGACCGGGCACACCTCACCCGCCTATTTTGCCGATGAATTTCCGCCTAACGAGTCGATCGATGACTACGTGCTGAAGCCGCTCTATTCCTTCGCCGGCCTTGGCGTCGACATGGAGCCGACGATGGAAAAGCTCGCGGAACTCGCGCAGCCCCGCGCGTGGATTCTGCAAAAGAAGGTAAACTACGCTGCATTTGTGCCGACGCCGGATGGCCCGCGCTCGAAAGCAGAAATCCGAATGATGTTCCTCTGGCCAGAGAAGGGCGAGCCGGTGCTGGTGAATAATCTCGTTCGCATGAGCCAGGGAAAGATGATGGGCGTCGACTTCAACAAAGAGAAGACCTGGGTAGGCTCGACCATCGCGCTGCACCAAACCTAGCCCCGGGCGCAGCTGCTACTGGGGCGGGGTGAAGAGCGGCGCCGTCTCCGCGGAAGTGCGCACCGCCACGATTTCAGCGTCCATCAGGTCATTCCAATGGGCGAGCCACAGACCGAAGAGCGAACGATCTTCCGTACGCATAAGCTGGTAGCAAACGTTCAGGTCCAGATCGACCCAGCTCGAAACGTATTCCAGACCGGGCGGCATCATCCGGCCTCGCTCGCGAAAGCGGCGGTAAATCTCCGGAGCGGCGCCTTCTTTGAAACGCTCGATCACCATGTAAAGCATACCGGCCTTTACGGTTTCAGTTCCTCGTTCGTCTCGGCAAAGGCCTGGACCGCGAATTCCAAATCTTCCCGTGAATGGGCGGCGCTCACCTGCGTGCGCACGCGTGCCGTCCCGTGCGGCACAACGGGATAAAAGAAACCGATTACATACACGCCTTTCTCTAGCATCCGCGCGGCGAAACGCTGCGATTTCGCAGCGTCACCAATCATGATCGGCACGATCGGATGCGTGCCCGGTTTGATCGTGAGGCCATGCTCCGTCAGCGCCGCGCGAAAGTATTTTGTGTTCGCTTCCAGTTTATCACGCAACTCCGTCGAAGCACTGAGGAGCTCCAGCGCTTTCAATGAAGCCGCGACAATGGGCGGAGCGACGCTGTTAGAAAAAAGATATGGGCGCGAACGTTGCCGGAGCAGTTCGACGATCTGCTTCCGTGCGCTGGTGAACCCGCCGCTCGCGCCCCCGAGTGCCTTGCCGAGCGTGCCGGTGATGATGTCGATCTTTCCCATCACGTCTCGGAACTCATGCGTGCCGCGTCCGGTTCTGCCGAGGAAACCGCTGGCATGCGCGTCATCGATCATCGTGAGCGCGCCGTATTTTTCTGCGAGCTCGCAGATCGTTCCCAGGTCTGCGATCGTGCCGTCCATCGAGAAGCAGCCATCCGTCGCGATCAAACGGTTGCGCGCGCCGCTCGTCGCACGCAGCTTCGCTTCCAGATCGGCCATGTCGTTGTGCTTGTAGCGCGCGCGTTGCGCTTTACAGAGTCGAATGCCATCGATGATCGAGGCGTGATTCAGTTCATCGGAGATGACCGCGTCCTGCTCGCTCAGGATGGTCTCAAATAGTCCGCCGTTCGCGTCGAAAGCGCTGGGGTAAAGAATCGTGTCCTCCATCCCGAGGAACGTCGCCAAGGCGCGCTCCAAATCCTTATGGATATCTTGCGTGCCGCAGATGAAACGTACGCTCGCCATGCCGAAGCCGTGAGTGTCGAGCGCCTCTTTCGCCGCGGCGATGAGGGCGGGATGGTCAGCCAGCCCGAGGTAATTATTCGCGCACATATTCAGGACACGCTGGCCATCTGCGACCGCAATTCTCGCGTCCTGCGGTGTGGTGATAACGCGTTCAGTTTTGTAAAGACCTTGTGAACGGATCTCTGCGAGCGTGTCGGTTAGCTGTTGTTCGAATGGCGCGAGCATGCGGAACAGTGATGCGAAGCGCGCGCGCCGCCAAGAGCGAGATTTGGCGCTTGGCACGTTTGTGATAACTGTTAATAAGTCGTGCGTTGCCTTTGAAGATCCGCGCGTTCCTCTCGCTCGTTCCGGTTCTCGCAGTGTGCATCGCGCTCACGAGCTGCGGCACCACAAGTCCGCTGCCCGCTTACGAGCCGCCGCTCGCCAAAACGGATTTTCAGACCGTGCGGACGACCGCTTACACGCACACTGAGTCGGACCATCTGCAATACGGGAATCACAATGCGCTGGGGGGCGAGTTACACGCTGCTAGTGCGCCGATCCATCGTGCGGAAAACGTCGCGCGCGCTCTACCGCCGGAAGAGGCCAGCGCGTATGAACGCGCTTCTTATTCAGGAGCGCCCCTCGAGCCTTTTTCGATGTCCGATCGACGTGCCGTTTCCATCGGCCGGACTACTCGCCGATCCGCCTACGCGCTGCCGCGCACGGTGGGATTCGGCAGCGCTGCGGCCGATTGGTCGCGCTGGCCGGCCGGGACGACTTTTCGCCTTCTCTCCACCGGCCAGGTTTACAAGGTCGATGACTACGGGTGGGCGTTGGCTGGCCGCAACACGATCGATCTTTACATGGCGACGCCCAGCGAGATGAACGCGTGGGGCGTTCGGCAGGAATCAATCGAGATTCTGCGTTGGGGTGACTCCGAGGAAAGCCTGCGGCTGCTGCAGTCGCATCAGGCTTACAAGCACATCCGCAGGATGGTGTTGGAATTGCGCGGCGACGATCACGCGGCAGCTGAACTTCAGTAGCGCAGGCTTACGCGCCTGCGAAATCGAGCACGATTTTGCCGGAGTCACCGGACTTCGCGAGCTCGATCGCACCCTGAAATTCGGTGAACGGGAAGCGATGCGTGATCACAGCCAAGATATCGAGTCCGCTCTGGATAAGTGCCGTCATTTTATACCAGGTCTCAAACATCTCGCGTCCGTAAATGCCTTTCATGGTGAGGCTATGGAAAACGACAGTGTTCCAATCAATCGACGCACTTGACGGCATGATGCCGAGGAGCGCGATTTTGCCGCCGTAAAACATGTTCGGTAAAATATCGGTGAAAGCTTTCGGATTACCCGACATCTCCAGGCAGACATCGAATCCTTCTTTCATCCCGAGCTTCTTCATCGCCTCGGCTAATTTCTCGGTGCGGACATCGAGCGCGAGGGTGGCGCCCATTTTGCGCGCGAGCTCGAGACGGTAAGGATTCACATCCGTAACGACGACGTTGCGCGCGCCAGCGTGTTTCGCGATTGGCACCGCCATGCATCCGATGGGCCCGGCGCCTGTGATGAGCACATCTTCGCCGACGAGATCGAACGAAAGGGTGGTGTGAACGGCGTTGCCTAACGGATCAAAACACGA
>DASYVG010000227.1:0-1865 GCA_035937255.1 Chthoniobacterales bacterium
CTCTTCGCGGCCTCCATTCGCGCGCGCCGTTCCCCTTTCGGCATCGTATCAGGTAGCTGCGGGAGATTCGCCAGGACGGCGTCGTTGTCCCAGAATCCGTGCAGATTCCTGGTTCGCCGCGAATTCACATCGGGCGTAGCTAACTGCAGGACGAACGTGTTGCCACCCTCGTCTTCCAAGGCGGGTGCGCCCTTATCCGGATTCACGACCCGACCCTCCGCGTCGAAATATTCGGCCCCTACATGCAGCGGCTGATGGATATCGCCCACGTAATGAGTGAGGAGAATGATCGCGATCGGTTTCGTGATCTTGCGCGCATTGTCGGCGGATTGTTCGCCGGTCAACACCGCGATGCAAAACTCGATCATGTGGACAAGATCCCAGTTCGATCGTCCCGTTTTCCCATCGGCATATTTTTCCGGGTCCAGGACCGGAACGTCCGTGTAGTGGAACCAGTGATGTGAAGGCATGGCTGACTTAAGATCGTGAGTCGGCTGGTTCGCGCGCCAGAAGTCCCGGAGTTGCGCATCGATGCGCGGGTGCGCCGAATAATGAAAAATCCGTGGATCGTCTGCCCCGCGTTTGTCCCAACCCTTGATCTCATCCGCGATGACGGATGCCTGCTCCAGTGTGATCCCATCTAGCAACTCGGCCACTCGCGCACCGGTGGGCGTATGCGCAAGCTTTTTGTCCGCGATGGCTCCGACGATCTGATGACCGATCGGTCCATAGCCAAAGGCTGGCGTGGAAAGAGACAGAAAGAAGGCAGCCGCGGTACGAAGTAGGGCGAGCCGGCAAGTTTGTAATCCTCCGAAAAGCATTGGCACAATGTGATCGAGCGCGAGCCGGACGCGAGAGCGAAGGAGGCTAAGCGCGAAATTCGGCGGCGGACGGTGGCCGGGCCGCTGCGGGAGATCGTATAGATACCGCGCCTTCGCCCCGTGGAAGCGCTCACCGGACGATCTTCATTCCTGAAAGCTCCTTTAATCATCTCTAGTGCCTTAACACTGGGATCTTCGGGATCGAAATGCTCTCTTTATTCACCGAATCGACAGGTGATCGGGATAAGTCCTCCGTCCGCAAGATGCAGCGCCGCGTGCAAAGTAGAGAACGCCCTCCGTGATCGGGCTTACATTCGGGATCCGTAACGAGTAATTAGGCTGCATGTACGAACATCGAAAGCAGCGGCTTCTCCCATGGGCAAAGTTTATGATGCGCGTCGCTCAACACGGCAGCTTCGCGCTTCTTGCGCTTGCGGTCGGCTTGGGAATTGGAATCCTCGGATACCATTACGTCGCCAGACTCAGCTGGATCGATTCGCTCCTAAACGCGTCGATGATCCTTGGTGGGATGGGCCCGGTCGATCCCCTCCGCTCGAGTGCGGCGAAGCTCTTCGCTTCCTTCTACGCTCTTTTCTCCGGACTCGCTTTCATCGGCATCGCGTCGTTGCTCGTCGCGCCCTTCGCCCATCGGCTCTTCCACCGGCTCCACGTGGCAGACGATTGAGAGCTCCGACCCGCACTGAAGATGTCGGATTCCTTCCGGCGATCTCGACTAATTGCCGCGCGGCGTAGACCCTTGCACGTTCACGGACGGATCCTGCGCCAGAGCACCAGCGGTCGTAAAACGCCCGGTATGATCAATCTCACGGCGGCCGATCACGCGCAGATTAGAGTAGGTTGCAGTGCCGATTGACTTTACTGTAATGGCCTGCGGAATAAGCGACCCAGTGACTTTGACGTAGCGCACGCGTCCGGTGTGCCGACCGTTTGTTCCGGGATAGAGGTAGGAGTCAGCCAGAACGCTGCTCGTGAGGGCCGCAATCAGAAAAGTCCCAACAGCGGCTAATTTCAAGCATCGGAAGG
>DASYVG010000228.1:0-3140 GCA_035937255.1 Chthoniobacterales bacterium
GAGACCTTTCTTGAAGTGAGCGATGATTTCCTTCTGATGCGCCGGCGATACGTCGCCCAGCTTGCCGTTGTGACGAGTGATGCCGAATTGCTCGACGAGGCCGAGCGAAGAAAGCAGCTCGGGTTCGCGAAAAACTGTCTCAGCAAATATCTTCTCGTAAAAGAGGTTAAGACTCCAGGGCCGGAACCAGATCAGATTCGTGAGGAAGATTACGGCTGCGATCGCGACCGCCACGACGATCGCTAATGACGCTTTCAATAGACGTTTCAGCATACTGGGATGACAACGAATACGAGGGTCAGGGGATTTATTGAAGGAAGAAGTGGGAAGCGTCCGAAAGTAGAAATTAGAAAGGCTAAAGGGGGAAGAGGGCAGAGACCGGAGGTCAGAGGTCGGAAGGAAAGTAGAAATTAGAAAGGCTAAAGGGGGAAGGGGTCAGAACACGCCGTGCTGGGATGCCGGCGGGTAGACGGTACAGCCGCGCAGGGAAGCGGTGCGGAGCGGGGAAGCGGAGCATCAAGTCAGAGGTCAGATCTGATCGGGGAGCGCGCGCGACTCGCGTGCGGGCGATGGCAACTCGCCATCGCGAATTTAATTAGCTTTCAGCAATTGAAGCGCAGCCGGGAAGATAATCTTCTCCCATTCGGCGTATTCCTTCGCGGAAGGATGCAAGCCGTCGGCGGCGACGAGTGATGAATCGCTCTGCATCTTCTTGCTGGTTGGGAAAACGTCGACCACGCGGAGTCCGCGCCGCTCCGCTTCCTGGTTAATAACCTTGTTAAACTGCGCGATGCCCTCGGAAATATTGCGCCCGCGCGCATATTTCGGTCCCGTTGGCGTCACGCCGAAATCCGGGATGGTCACGACTAACAGGCGGTTTTTGTTTTTGATCACTTCAAGCATCCGATCGACCAGCAGGACGAAGCGCTTCCGGAACGTTTCTTCGTCAGCACCTTGCACCCAATCGTTCACCCCAATCTGAAGCGTGGCGAAGTTTGGTCCCGCGTTCACGAAGACCGGTAACTCCAGGTCGATGGCCTGCTGCGTGGTCCAACCCGTGCGTGATGGATTCGCCACGAGAGTGATCCGCACTCCCTGTTCCTGCAAATGTCGCGCCAAAACCGCCGGCCACGATTCGTTAGGCGAAGCGCCTTCTCCGATGGAGTAGGAATCGCCGATGGCGACGTGGCGGATCCTGGCATCACGCATCCCCATCTTCTGCGCGATGACCGTGGCCGCGGCAAAAATGGCCAGTAAGAGTGCGATGATTTTCATTTGTTCGCTCGCCCGGGAATCAACGCTGCTGGCCTGGATCTCATCTTCATTTCAATCCTAAGGCAATGCCAAGGAATACCGCGACCGCGCCCAACGCGAAAATCATAAGATAAATGGGGAAGACGAACTTAAGCCATTGTTCGAACCGCACGCCGGCCGCGGCCACGATCGCCATGAGCGCACCGTTTGTGGGAGTCAGAAGTTCACAGAGGCCTGCGCCGTACTGATACGCCAGCACTGTGACTTGCCGGGAAAGTCCCAACAGATCAGAAAGCGGGACGAGCACCGGCATGGTGAGTACGGCCTGCCCACTCACGCTCGGCACTGGGAAATGGATGAACGTTTGCACGATCATCATTCCAAGGGCGGAAAGCGCGACGGGCAAATGCCCCAGAGGGGTGACCAGGCCGTTCACCACCGTATCGACGATCTTTCCCTCACCCATCACGATAAAGATGGCACGAGCAAAGCCGATGAGCAGTGCGGCGAAGGCCATCGATTTAAATCCTTCGACCAACGCGCGAGCCGTTCCATCGATGCCGAGTCGACCGACTAATCCCGCCGCGACGCCCATGGCAAAAAAGAGCGCCGACATTTGATCGAAATCCCAGCCCAGATGAACGACGCCGTAAACGAAAATGCTGAAGGAGACAATCACCACGGCAAGAACAAGGATCTTGCGCAGGTCGAACCCTTCCTCCCCATCTTGATCAGAATGGTCGGCCGCGGTTTGGGTGCGCGTGGCATGTCGAATTGTCCATGCGATCCAGAGCAAGACGGCAATCGTCAGGAAAACCATCCGAAACGCTGCCCCTGAAACCAGCGGCAGCTGCGCCAGGTTTTGCGCGATAATCACCTGAAACGGATTGCACGGACTAAATGCGGCTCCGATCGCTGCAGCCCCCATGCTCATGGCCACGGCCGTCAAGGCATCGTAACCAAGCCGGCGGGTGAGCAACAAAAGGACTGGCACAAGCGCGATAATTTCTTCCTGCGTGTTCTCAATCGCGCCGCCCAGCGCGAAGAGAATGCAGACAATCGGAATGACGAGAACTTTACGACGCTGCAATTTGCGCACGAGCCAACCCACCGCATCGCGCAGAGCGCCGGTTTGATCGATCACCGTGAAAGCCCCTCCACTGATAAACACCATGAAGATGATTGACCCGGCATCCGCCATTCCTCGCGGAATTCCGACGAGCGTTTGAAAAACACCGACGGGTTGCGACGGCACCGCATGATACGTTCCAGCAACGACGACTTTGCGGCCAGTCGCGGGGTCATCGCGCCGGTCGTATTCACCCGCGGGCAGGATGTGGCTCAGAGCGGCGGCGAGAACAATTCCGGCGACTAGCAATGTCAACGCATGCGGAAACTGAAAGCGCATGAATCTATGGACTCGAATTACGATCGTGAAGTCGACGAGAAAGTCAGGTCCCTCGTCTACTTCGCCGACGCCTTTTGCATTTCGCGCGCGTATTGCAGATTGTTGCGCGCCAGTTCGAAGTCCGGCTTGAGGCGCAAGGTTTCTTTACAGGCGGCCGCCCGCCTTCGGCATATTGCCCCAGTTTGTTGTAGGCTGCTCCGATATTGTTCCAGGCTTCGGCATAGTTTGGTTGCAGCGCGAGAGCGGCGCTGCCTCCATCGAAAATGAGCGAGACCGGACTTTCGGGTAGTGGGGCAGAGGCTACAATCACAGACTGACCCCTTCTGCTCCTTTGCGACCCCGCAAGGCTGTGGAGCAGATCTAGAGGACGCCGCGATCGGCTCGGCGATTCTCCTGCGGCGCGAGCAAGGCGACGATTTTCTCGAAGCGCGGCTCGCCGCGCAACGGATCCCAGTAGGGATGAAGCCGGGTCAGGAAT
>DASYVG010000229.1:0-7316 GCA_035937255.1 Chthoniobacterales bacterium
GAGGTGCGCCAGTTGTCGTTCGTGGCCACGATCGCGCCGGTGGCATCGTGCAACTCCAGCGTCGGATCGCCCAACGCTCCCGGCACCGGCACGGAAGGTCCCAGGGCCCGGATCAGCGTCGTCTTCTGTCCGGAGCCGGTGACGATGAATCCGCCGATGAGCACATTGTTTCCCGTCTCTACTTTCATGCGCGTGGAAATATTAACTGCGCTGGAAATACCGAGCGCCGGAAGGGGGAAGCAGGAACAAATGGCGCAAATCAGAGCGCACGCACCGAACCGGTAAGAAGAAAGGTAGCTTTTCACTGAGCAAAGCCACGGCTGCAGGAGAAACTCAGCGATGGCTGAGGAAGCAGTGAATTCAGCTTCAGATTTGAGCAGGAATCAAACCACTCCAGGAGCCAACATTCGGTCCACGATTCGTCCGTCGTTGCTCGTGCGCACGGAAACCAACCGTCTAATCGAGAAGTCGCGCTTTTTTATGCGGCAGCACTATGCTTATGTGCTGATTCTGGTTATGACCGCCGCGAAGAAGGGTGACGCCGAGTTAAATTTTGAAGCTGCCCTCACCCGACTCGAGGCCATCGTCGAGGAAATGGAATCGGGGAAAATGATGCTCGAAGACCTCATCGTTCGATACGAAGAAGGGATGAAGCTCGTGAAGGTGTGCCAGGAACGCCTGGCCAGCGCTGAACAGCGAATTGAGATCATCACACGCAACCACGCCGGCAAGGCGACCGTGAAGGCATTTGAGCCTGCGGTCGAAGCCGTGCCCTCATCGAAAATCGAAGGAAAAGAAAGTACCGACCATGATGACGTCAGCCTCTTCTGAGTCGCCCGCGAAGACGCGCCTGCTCGATAATGTGCGCTCGCCCGCGGACGTGAAAGCACTGTCCGAGCAAGACCTGCCGCAGCTCGCACAAGAGGTTCGCGATGAGTTGGTGAAAGTTCTCTCGCAGACCGGCGGTCACCTAGGCCCGAATCTGGGCGTCGTCGAGCTGACAATCGCGTTGCATCGCGTGTTCGATACACCGCGCGACAAATTTGTTTTCGACGTGAGTCACCAGGGTTACGTGCACAAGATTTTCACCGGGAGGCTCGATCGGATCGGAACAATGCGGCAATATCAGGGTCTTAACGGTTTTCTGCTGCGAACCGAGAGCGAGCACGATTGCTATGGGGCGGGGCATGCCGGAACGGCGCTCTCCGCTGCGCTCGGGATGGCCGTGGGCCGGGATTTGCATGGCGGCAACGAACACGTCGTGGCGGTGGCGGGCGACGCTGCGTTCACCTGCGGAATCAGCTATGAAGCTCTCAACAATGCGCGCTCGCAGACGAAGCGTTTCATCGTGGTGCTGAATGACAACGAATGGTCGATCGCAAAAAACGTCGGAGCGATCGCGAACTATTTGAACAACCTTGTCGCGAATCCCACCTACGCCGGCCTGCACGATAAGGCGCGGCGTTTCGTGGAGGCGATCGCGGGGAAAACCGCTGCGCACTTCGCGCACAAAGTAGAAGAAGGAGTGAAAAACCTGCTCGTCCCGAGCGTCATTTTCGAGGAGCTAGGCCTGCGGTATTACGGACCGATTGACGGACACGATATTCCGTTGCTCACGAAGACGTTCGAGTTTTTGAAAACGCAGGAAGAGCCTGTTCTCCTGCACATTTTAACGAAAAAGGGCAAAGGCTATGAGCCTGCCATCGCCAAGCCGGACAAGTTTCACGGCCTCGGGAAATTCGCCGCTGACACGGGAGAAACAGCGCCGGCTTCCGCGCCGACTTATTCTGAGTTGCTGGGGCGAACCCTCGCAAAGTTTGCGGATTCAAACCAGAACATCGTCGCGATCACCGCAGCGATGCCGAGCGGAACCGGTCTCGGTCTCTTCCAGGCAAAGCATCCGCAACGGTATTTCGATGTCGGGATCGCGGAGGAACACGCGGCGCTTTTCGCGTGCGGTCTGGCGACGCAGGGGCTGAAACCGTTCCTGACCATCTATTCGACCTTCATGCAGCGCGCCTACGACATGGTCATTCACGACATCTCGCTGCAGAATTTAAACGTCGCGATTTGCATGGATCGAGCTGGTCTCAGCGGGGATGACGGCCCTACCCATCACGGTCTTTTCGACATCGGCTACCTTCGGCACGTGCCGAACATCGTCCACATGCAGCCGAAGGATGAGGAGGAGTTCGTCGACATGCTCTGGACGATGGCGAACTATAGCTCCGGCCCGATCGCCATGCGCTACCCGCGCGGGGCTGGTCCCGGCGCGCAACCGAAGGCGGCTCCCAAACTTCTCGAGATCGGAAAAGCGGAAGTAGTGCAGCACGGACGTGACGTCGCGATTTTCGGATTGGGCAATATGTTCGAGATGGCGCAGGAAGCTGCGCGTAAGCTGGAGGAACGCGGGGTTTCAGTGGCACTGATCAATCCTCGCTGGATCAAGCCGCTGGATACCGGCACACTCGAATTTTTCGCCCGCAGCGCTGCTGTTATCTGCACGCTGGAAGATCATGTTTTGCATAACGGCTTCGGCTGCGCGGTGATGGAGCATCTGAGTACGCAAATGATCAAAACGCCGGTTGTCCGCATCGGCTGGCCCGATCAATTCATTGAGCACGGCACGATTCCGATCCTGCGACACAAGCATGGTCTGACCGCCGACGCGCTCGTCGCGAAGGTTCTGCCGTTGTTACGCAAAGCCGCCGTTCAACCCCAGCCAAGCGCGGCTTGATCGAGCGACTGCTCGCCGGAACGCTCGCACGGATTTCAGATGAGCGTGATTGAGACGCGTGGGCTGACAAAAACCTACCGCACCTATCGCAAGGAGAGCGGATTGCGCGGGTCGCTCAAAGGGCTCGTGCGACGCAAGTACGATGAGACGCGCGCGGCCGATGACGTGACGTTCCAAATTGAGGAAGGCGAGCTGGTCGGTTTCCTCGGCCCCAACGGCGCCGGCAAAACGACTGTCCTGAAGATGCTTTCCGGACTACTCAACCCAACCTCTGGCGAAGCGCGAGTTCTTGGTTTCGTCCCGTGGGAACGGCGGAACGCGATGAAGCGGCAGTTTGCGCTCCTCATGGGCCAGAAGAACGCGCTCTGGTGGGATTTGCCCGCACAGGAATCACTCGAGCTTAATCGCGCGATCTACGGCATCGAGCGCGCCCGGTTCCGAAAGGTCGTGGGGGGATTGAGCGAACTCCTCGAAGTGCAGGACAAAATGAACGTGATGGTGCGGGAATTGTCGTTAGGCGAACGCATGAAGATGGAGTTGATCTCGGCACTCCTGCACGAACCGCGGGTGTTGTTTCTCGATGAACCGACGATTGGCCTGGATGTTGTGAGTCAGAAACGCGTGCGGGAGTTTCTGCGCATCTATAACTCCGAGCACCGCATCGTGACGATGCTGACGAGCCATTACATGCAGGATATCGAGGAGCTCTGCCACCGCGTGATTATCATCGATCATGGCCGAATCTTCTTTGATGGTCCGCTTAGCTCCATCATCGATCGGTTCGCCGGTCATAAGATTCTTCGGCTTACTTTTTCCGAAGCAGCGACGCGTGATTTCTCGGCCTACGGCGAGGTGATCGAGCAAACGCCGGTCTCCGTGCAACTGAAGGTCGCGCGGGCAAAAGTGACGGAAACATGTCGTCAGCTCCTCGATGCTTGCAGCGTGAGCGATATCAACGTGCAGGAACTGCCGGTTGAGGAAGTGATCCGTCAGCTCTTCGGCGAACGCACTTCACTCCGAGGCGGAGCCGCCGCGGCTGCCGCGCAAAGCGTCGCGCGTTAACGGCGGTAGAGCGCTTCGCGCAGGCCGTGCAGGTAGGCAGGATTAATCTCGAAAGCCGTCACGGGCATCTCCGCCATCTGTACTTCCTCGTAGAACGGAATGCTTTCGACAAAGCCAGCTGACATCAAGCTGTTCAGCGTATCGGTGACATCGTCGGGCTCCATGCGAGCTGCGTCCTGAATCTCCGCTCCCAGCATCGACTCCGTGAAACCGATGGCGCGGACGATCGTCGCCTCGCGACCGGTCAATTTGATGTGACGCATGCAAATTTCGAAAGCAACTTCCATACCGACGTTGACTGGGAGTGCGGGCTCAAGCGCCCGATGAATCCAGCTGTGGCAGAATGCTCTCCAGCATCGCGTTTTCGAACGTCGGAAAACGCGGCTGCCAGCCGGTGGCGCGCAGCTTCGCGCTGCTCACCCGCTTGTTGCTAGTGCCTCGCTTCCGCCCGAGCGAGGGGCGCCCGACGGGCGGGAGTGGCCGGTCGAACCTTCGCGCCAGCCACTCGTATGCGGCGCTCTGCAAAATCGGAGATGTATCAGCGACATTGTAGATAGCAATGTCACGGGTGTTGTCGGGATCAGCGTTGACCCGAGTGATCAGGTGGAACAAGGCACTCGCGCTGTCATCGCGGTGCACGTGGTTGAGAAAGCGATCACATTCTCCATCACGCACTGCCTCGCCGGCCAGAAACTTCCGGAGCAGAGCGGATCGCCCGGGCCCGATAAGACCCGCCAGCCGCGCAACCGTTCCGCGAGTTGCGAGGACCAGTTCCTCGGTCTCGCGCAGAATGCGACCACGCTCGTGCGCTGGCTCAGCCGAACTGAGCTCATCCACCCATTCTCCGGCGTGCTGCGCGTAAACGCTGGTGCTGCTTGTGAAGAGAAAGGCTGCGTCCGGAAAAGTCGCGCGCAAGTTTCGCGCGCCCTCCAGATAAACACGGCGGTACGCGTCAGGCCCCCCGCCCCCGGAACTAGCACAGTGAATAATGACATCGGCTTCCACAGCATGCTCCGCCACGCGCTCCGGTCGTGTGATATCGACGGCACGAACACAGTACGGTTTTGACTTCAAAGCTGCTGCCGAATCCGTCGATGCAGTCCAGCCTTCCACAGCCCAGCCAGCCTGAACGAATAGATCAGCCGTCGCCTGGCCGACGTAGCCGCACCCGGCGATAAGAACGCGCGGCATTTCCAGTCTCGTCAGGCCGCGGCGGCAGCGATTTCAATCTCCTCAAACGGTGCGGATTGAACTGCGCGCACTTGCTTCAAGCGAATCAGCTCCAGGAGAGCGAGGAACGTGACGACGATCTCGACGCGCGACGCCGCCTCCGCGAACAATTCTCCGAAGCGGCACGAGCCGCCCCCGGAAACGCGCTGCAAAATCGCTTCGATCTTATCCGAAACAGTGTGATGCTCGCCGAAAATCTCTTGGAAATTCTCCCGCGCTTCGATCCGCTTCACGACCGTTTGAAACGCGTTGATGAGTTGAAAGATGCCCACTTCACCAAGACGGAACGGAGCTGTGAAGGCGGGAGCGGCCGCTCCATTTCGGACAAACACTCGCTCCTGCTCCAGGTGGCGCGATTGCAATTGCGCGGCGGCTTCCTTGAACTTTTTGTACTCGATCAGCTGCCGAATGAGGTCCCAGCGCGGATTGCCCTCTTCTGCTTCCTCATCCGGCGGCTGTTGATCGGCCGGGAGCAGGCTGCGGCTCTTCATATAGATCAAATTGGCGGCCATGACGATGAACTCGCCCGCCACGTCGATATTGAGCTCCTTGAAAGCCTGCAGATACTCCAAGTACTGGTGCGTAATCCGCTCGATCGAGATCTCGTAAATATCGAGCTCGTCTCGTTTGATCAGATAGAGCAGCAGATCCAGCGGACCTTCGAAAATTTCCAACCGAACTTTGTAATCGGTTTCCATGCGCGACCGTACCAGACTAGGTGTCGGTGGGGGCAAAGTAAACGCCGCGTCGACCGGGCGCGATCCGCGGAGCTCAGGCGTTCAGCTCTCTGAAACCGGCATGCCGGTGCACCCACACGCTATTCACGATGCCGAGTCCAAACATGATCATGAGGATGAAAGATCCGCTGTAGCTGATCAGGGGTAGCGGAACGCCCGTGATTGGCAGCATTGAGATTGTCATGCCGACGTTTTGGAAAATGTGCGTGAAAATAAGAGCCGAGACCCCCACCACCAGCAGCAAACCAAATTGATCGCCGGCAAAGAAAGCAACGAAGAGACAGGTCAGAAGCAGAACCGCGAAAGCACTGATCAACAAAACACCGCCAACAAACCCCCATTGCTCACCGATGGCAGAGAAAATGTAGTCGTTGTGTACCGCTGTCGCAGGAAGAAATCCGAGTTCGATCTGGGTATTGGGCGCTTTGAAACCTTTGCCGGCCCAACCACCGGAACCGATCGCAATCAGCGATTGGTTAATTGCCCAGGCCGAGCCCTGCCGGTCGATATCGGGATTAATGAACGCGGTGATGCGTTCCTGCTGATACGGCTTCAGGCCGAGATTGATGGCGATCGGAATAAAGGCCGCGACAATCAGGATAATGCAGATCAAATAGCGCATCGGAATGCCGCCGACAAAGAGGAGCGCGAGCAAGACCGGTCCCCAGATGATGCATTCGCCCAGATCGGGCTGCATGAGAATAAGCAAACAGGGCGCGCCCACGATCGCGCCACAGAGCAGCAAGCGCAGCATCGGCTTCATCTCCCGGAATTGACTGAGGAAAAGCGCGAGCACCATGATACCGGCCACGACGGCGAGCTGCGCCGGCTGGAAGTTAATCGGCCCCAGATGTAACCAGCTGCGCGCTCCGTAAACTTTCGAGCCGATGAATTTCGTGAGGACGAGAAAGAAAATCCCCGCCAGATACATTGGCAACGCGCCCCAGCGAATCCAGCGATAGTCAATCAGGCTCGTTGCCATGAAGGCGAAGAAGCCGACAGCGACCCAGTTCGCTTGCTTCCGCCAGAAATCGACGGAGGCAGAATCTTCCCGCATGTAGGTGGCGCTATAGATTGCGATTACGCCGAAAACGGCCAGCGCGAGCATGTTCGCGAGCAGAAGCCAATTCATCCCGAGCAATTTTCGCAGGAAAGGTGTCATGGATTTTTGTGACCCGGCTCGGCGTCCGGAATTTCTGAGCTTATCATGAACGGGAGATTCGTAAACCCGCCTTCGGACTTAACGAGAGAGCTCGATTGTAAGCAGGATTTCGTGATCGGATCGAATCTCATTCTTGAGAGAACAGAATGTATCTACTTTAACATAAACATCTTACGATTTGAGAATTAATTTCTTGGCGCTTTTCTTGTCCGCCTGTTCAAACCAGCCTAAAATTCAAGGGCGGACGATTTACTGGTTGAAACTCACGAAGATGCCGAAGAAAACAAAACGGAAACTGGTGCATCCAACGCTGCCTATGCAACGGCAGCTGAATCTGCAACACGAAGGGCGCTACTTCGATCTCCGTACGATTTTCGAGCGCCTGAAC